>VBPX01000014.1 GCA_005877075.1 Nitrososphaerota archaeon
TCTTTTGTAAACCTAAATAGCTTTAAATATGGCATATCTGGAAAAAATGGAAATAGTACAGAAGTAATTAATGGTACAAAGTTTTTAATCACATATTCTCCTGTAGAAATACTCTCAAACACATGGATAGTTATGCTAATGCAGCCTGGGTAAAAACTGTTCCTCTTTTTAATTCTTTTACTTTTAGTTCCTTTACATCAGATCTACACTTAATGTTTGCTAATTTTTGATATTAACTTTGAATGTTTACGAATATGTTGAAGTTTATTTTTTAGATTATTAGTGAATGGGAAAATAAATCTGATTCATATGTCATAATACAGCAGGAGACATACAAAGTCTAGATTGGAATTATTAAAAGTTAAAATAATTCGATTCGCAAATAAATAACATAAATTATGAAAAAAATCTTAATTGTAATAAATCCAAAATTAATAGAAAAATTATTCTGATATCTCTTCTAGTATAGAATCAATGTCTGATTTATTCAGACCAATTCCCATTATTGCTTCTCTTCTAGAGATAATTGCACCTTCATCAAATGCAATAAGAGTTGGAACAGTATTTATTGAAAATCTATCCCATAATGGGTTATCATCATCATTAATCATAGAAGCAAAAAATTTGAGATCTTTATTGAGTGATCTTGTAAAAGATTCAAAAATTGGTTTGAATTTCTGACAGAATGGACACCAATCTGCGTAGAACATCACCAAAGCTTTTTTTCCTTCAGATAACAATCCATCAAATTGATTTGGTTGAAGATGATTCATAATGTTAATTATTTTAGTGTAAAGGATATTAAAATTTATTTAGAAAAATAAATACAACATAGAATCCTAAAAGTCAATTATTATCAAATATCATCTAATACACAACTGCAATGGACATGTTAGTCAGCAATTATGATGATTACCTATCGGTAAATACAATTGAAAAACAACGGATTGATTGATATTCGCACTTAACTAAACTCAAAAAAGTGTTGAGAAAAGTAGATTTGAATGTCCAAAAAGAAATAGAGGGGTCGATTTTTCAGTATCAATTATACTCTAATTTAGTTATTGTTACTGTTGTCGTTACTGTTGTCGCCGCTGCTGTCGCCGCTGCTATCGCCGCTGCTGTCGCCGCTGCTATCGCCGCTGCTATCGCCGCTGCTATCGCCGCTGCTATCGCCGCTGCTATCGCCGCTGTTATGATCAAGTACGCTTACATCTGCGTTGTTAGATCCGTCCTGGCCATTGTCGCTGTTACTGGCAACAGAACTTCCTTGGATATAACCACTTTCAACAAAGCAGTTTACTATTTGGTCTCCTGCTGGATGACTATTTGACCCACTGGCGTTAGATAGACAATTCAGAAAATTTTCGTAGTTCATACTCCCTGAATTATCCTGTGCATCATGCTTTTTTGCTAATGCTAGATTTGTTAGAGGACTTGACGCTACAAAGATGATAGCTACTGCAACAAAAATGGCAGCAATTGACACATTCTTCTTCGTATTCATTTGTAGCTATGTTTTTAAATGTAATACAATTAACTGTTGGCAAAATATTTTATAGCTAAATGTTCATATTGTTTCTTAAGTAACCATTCATCAAAAATAGAAAAAGTGTACATTTTCTGAGGCAAAATATCAGGTAATATTTCTTAATCAGGCTCAATAATTCTCATTTAATAGTCGCTTAAACTTCGGTACCTGAGGCCCATGATAATCCGTATCAAAAATTTTCTTGTTTTACTAATAAAAATGACTGACATTTTTTTTGGTAAGAATAAAGTGTATTATCCGAGAGATTATTCAATATGATAATCATAAGTCAGTGATTTGCCCCGACTTGCTGTAAGTAGTATTGTTCTTTATCCATCTTTTGTGGTTTTACCCCTTCAATTTCCATTAAATTTTGCATTATCCCCTTGCCCTTGACTATCTTGCCATTTGGTAACCTTACAATACCATTTATGAATCCACTGCCACCACATATTGGATTAAATACAGTTTCAACATTTCCACTATATTTCGACAATGTTCTTTCAGGCGAGCCGTCAGGATTCAAAAAGAATCTCCCTTTCCTAAAAGTTACCCTTAAATTGTCTGGTGACGTGGAAGGTATATCTTGTTCTCTAGTAAAGGTAAAAATCACTTTGAAATTTTCAAGTTTTTTTGCAATATCTATCAACCAATTATAGTAAATAACATTCAACGATTCATTGGGATGGTACCAATCATTTTTCAAATCCTTACCATTTGTATCGTTTATAGATAATTTGCTGTTACTATAGAAAAGCACAAGACTTAATTCAGGGTCTTTCTTGTCTTCCATATGCTGAATCAAACATCTTGCAGACTGAGCTCCATTGGCACCTGACCAATATGCAACTTTTTTTTCAATTCCAGCGCCTACTTTCGATAAGAAATGTTCTTTGGTCGGATTTAATTTTAGCCTTATTTTATCTCCTATTTTGAACTGCTCATTAAAATAAGCGGCAAAAGCATCCGCTTTTCCTGTTGCAGGATTGATATAACCATATGGTTTCTCTGCCTTGATGGTAAGTTCGATGTAATCTCTTGTTGGTGACGATGCAATAGAAAATGCACGATTAACCACATTCTCTTCAAAATCTCCTGATGCTGTTGGTCTCTTAAGTAATGCACTTATAGTTACAAACTGGCCTATACATAATTCAAATCTCTGTGAGCTAGTAACTGGCAATAACGTGTATGTAAAAGCATCATGAGTTTCCTTGAGTTTCTCAGTTATCTGCCATTCATATCCTTCTTGTGATTTCCTTTCAGAAAGCTCGTTTGACATAAGATATCAGCAGTGTAATCCAAGTTATGATATAAAAAACATCCTTACCTTGAACTTCTGAAAGAACTAAAGTGAATCAGCATTCTACGCTGCATCTTGTTTATAACGGACATAAAGTGCCTATTAACTTGATAGTAGCAGTTATTCTTTTAAATGAATTTAATATAATATGTTATGCAAAGATTCCACGTAAATTCCAAATCCAGACGATTTTTTGGGCTCTGGAAATTGAATTCTTAGCAGTATGAACTTTTAATAAATTCGCAACCATAAATTTGTATTCCAAAATAGAGTTGAATTAAACAATTTTTTTCTCAACCTCTCAAATTATGAGAATTGATTTATAATCGAACTTGAGTCTTCATTTCCTCTTCAGGGGTAACAATTTTAGAGTAGTTAAACATTAAAAATCATGATGTCAAATTAGTATAATGGAAAAAGCTTACTCTTGGGCAATTAATCTCCAAGAAAAAGTTTCATCTGAAATAATTACGTATGATACTTTACGTATTATGGAAAATATTTGTGGAATAGACGTATCTTATAAAAATGATGAAGCATATTGTTCTGCTGTAATAACTAATACTTCTTTTGATGTGAAAGATTCTGTTAACCTCAAATGCCCAGTAAAATATCCCTATATTCAAGGTCTACTTTTCTTAAGAGAGTCTGGACCTTTACTAAGTACCTTAAAATTATTAAACAATGGCTCTAATTTTGATGTTCTCCTTATTGATGGACATGGAATACTGCATCCAAGAAAGTGTGGATTAGCAAGCTATGTTGGCTACATGATTAATAAACCTACCATAGGAGTTGCTAAAAGTCTTTTATGTGGTTCTGTACGACAGGATCACTTTATTGAATATGACAAAATTATTCTTGGATATGAAATTAAGAAAGAGGGGAAAAAACCTGTCTATGTGAGCGTTGGACATAAAATTAGTTTAAAAAAAGCAATACAGATCGTTCAAAAAATAATCAAAGAGAAGGAAAGATTGCCAGAGCCTCTCAGAATTGCGGATATTAATTCAAAAAACTATCTCAATTTTACGTAGGCCTTGTTATTGTATGCAGCAAAATAGTAGTAAACAATTTTTGCTATTCACACTTTTATATTCTACCTTTAATAATATCAACTAATGTCTTATAACTTGATGAAAGAACTACTTTCTGATATACTCGATCTGGATGATATTATGTTTTCAATAAATAGCGGAAGTGGGATCTGTGAAGTTAGGGCTGAAAGAGGTTTACCAATTCGAATATCTGATAAATGGCTCACTATTGGATATGAAGATAAATCATGGCATATACATTTGAATCTTGAACAGGTAACAACTGCCAGATTTGTAACAGAAACCAGACAGAGCGGTATGAGTGGGTATAGCATAAGATTCTTTGATTTAAAAGGAAATATTGCATTGCGTGCAAATTTCATAAAAATGTACGACAATGATGGAAATCTGATACCAGAAAAGTCCATGAAGTATGATAAAATATTTAAAAAATATGGAAAAAAGGAAGAGATATTATTAAGCTCTTAATTTATACCTGAATTATGAAGAATGATAAAGATTTGAAAAACGATTGAATCTATTTTTGTTATTTAGAATAATAATTAATTAGTAACAGTAGTTAAATCCCAAAAGTTTTTTACCTTAGAGTGAAACTCAATTGATTTATTTTCTTTATTTAAATATATTTTGTAACCTACAGGGTCTTCTCCAGCAAGCTTTTTAGTACGTTTATTTACCGCAACTTGCTCTGTAGATTTTTTTTCTATGAATGCAAAGTCTTTTTCACAATCTATTCTAAGACTATCAGATTTATCGTAAAAAAAATTATTCTTGATGTATTCTAACACATCATGCCAAGTGTAAGCTTTGATTCTACCTATTTGGGTATTCTTTTTTGACGATGTAGTGGTGTAATAGCTATAGACATCAAAATATTCAGCAATTTTGGTGCAATTATCACAATAGAAATTCTTTCCCTTTTTATTACAATTATCACATTGTTTAGTAATCATTCGTACACTATTACCTTATACCTCGTAAATATAGACTATTATTTGCTTATTTGATTCAAAATCGCCTAGTTTGTACTTGATGATACTGAGTTACAATTTCATTATTGATGCTTGTAAAAAACCTAAAAGATACATTTTTTTACAAGATGCTTGAAAAAAATCATGTTTGAAATTGAGGAAACCTCAATCTTGTGCTCTCTGCAATAAGGATCTTAAATTTAAATATAAACCGGATAAATCTTGGAATATTGATGGTTATCTTTGTAGCGACTGTCATATGAAGACAACTAGGGAATTTGTGATTAAACAAAAAGAAGAGGAGGAAAAAAATATTAAAAAACAAAACCAGTGCTTCATTTGTAATAAACAAATAGAACCGGAGAAAAAAAAGAAACCTAGATGGCAGTGGAATATGGAGAATGACATTTTTTTATGTGAAAAATGCTTCGAGCAAAAAGAATTGGCTTATCAAACAAAAATAAATTATTGTGTTCACTGTGGAAAGAAAATTGGTCTTCTAAGGTATAACCCAAAACCAAAATGGAATATAGATGGTCAATTATGTAGGCAGTGTTGGGACACAATTAATATATCCCAAAATTGAATTAGGCTTATCTTATTCTTGAAAATAACGAATAAAAAATATACTAACTTAAGTAAGTGAATTGCTAAGGTAATATTCTTTTACCATGGTTTTTATGCTACTAAAATAAAGAATATAATATTGAAACGGAAGGTCAAAAAATCAGGTTCTAAAAAATTTAAGAAAAAATCTCTAATGTGGGCAATCATATTTGGAACAGTATTAGTTGGAGGGTCAACAACTGCATTTCTGACTATGGGACGAAGCAACGCCCCCAAGAATCCTGAAAATCCTGAGCTCCTTATTACCATGCTCACTCACCCGATCATTCACAATGCATCTGCATTGGGAACAGGCAAGGCAAATATAACATTGGTAGAATTTGGTGATTATCAATGTCAATTCTGTGCAAGATTTCATAGAGAAACCAAAGATCTAATTGTTAATAATTATGTTAATACTGGTATGATTAATTTCTTGTTCAAAGATTTTGTTATAAATGACAGACCATCAGACAAGTTATCAACTCTAGCTGCTATAGGATCTTATTGTGCCGCGGAGCAAGGCAAATACTGGCCGTACCACGATGAAGTGTATACAAATTCAAAAGGAGAAAACACTCCATGGGTTTCAAAAAATAGTTTAACACAATTTGCAGTTTACGCTGGTGTCACTAATGTAAAGAAATTTTCAACATGTCTTGATTCTAAAAAATATGAAAATTTAGTTACTACGAACGATAATTTGGCAAAAAGTATTGGATTAACTAGTACCCCTACATTCATACTAATTTCTCCAGGACAGCCTGCTCTAAAAATAGTAGGCGCCCAACCTTACTCGGTATTTCAAGGTGCAATAAATCAAATTTTAACACAGATTCCTAGTTGAGTATCATTAAACTGTTGATTTCGACATAAGGTGATTGCTTTTCAGTTTAGCTATAACTGAATTATTCAAAAGCCTCCTTAGATTGATATTCTAACCTCACTTACTGTTTCAATTTTTAGCTAGTTATTTCATTATCATCACCAAGGAGTAAAAGATTACTTGTTCTTAGGATCAAAAAAGAGTAGAAAAATAATGGAAACCATTTATATTTCCATTATGACTCAAAACAATTAAAATCTATCTGGTATGGCTATCCTATCACAATCGAATTTTGCAATGAGTGGAGTTTCCATGAGAGGAGTTAATAATAGAAGGCTTTCATGAGATGGATACTCACACTAATATAAAAAAAGATCTCAAATTAAACATGAAGGATATCGTTAGTATATTCTCATTTTTAGTAGTTTTTGTGATAATCTGGCAAATTGTATTTTCCTTGGAAATATGGCCACATGTATCTCTCCCTTCTCCATCAATGGTTGCTCAATCTTTTGTTGATTTAGTTTCCGAAAACACTTTGATTGAAGGTATTGCCATTACACTATGGCGGTTATTTATTGGATTTGTAATATCAGTGGGAATTGGTGGATGTGTTGGACTTGTTATGGTTAGATTCAAACAATTCGGAAAAACCATGAGTTCATTTGCTTTAGGACTCCAATCATTTCCGAGCATCGCATGGGTACCCTTTGCTATTTTACTGATAGGATTCAATGATTTTGGAATACTTTTCGTTATTGTGATGAATTCTGTGTTCTCAGTAATGAATTCTACTTACGGCGGAATCAGAAATATACCACCTATATATCTACACGCGGCACGGAATATGGGAGCCAGCGGCTTTTTACTATTTAGACATGTAATGATACCTGCCGCTGCACCTTCTCTTATAATGGGCCTAAGACAAACTTGGTCTTTTGCTTGGCACGCATTGGTGGGCGCCGAGATGTTGATAACCACTGGATTAGGACTTGGATATATTTTATCTATAGGGAGAGAGTTCTCCAACATGAGCCAAATAATAGCAACAATGATTGTAATATTTGCAGTTGGCTTAATATTTGATAGATTCGTCTTTTCGAAACTGGAAGAAAAAGTGCGTGAAAAATGGGGGCTTACGTCCTAATAGTTGTTGAATAGATTATTGGCCATGTCATATTGTTAGCACTAATTGAATCATGTGTAATTACTTTTGATATACGTACTTTTTCCATTTATTAATTAATAATCACAAAAACGCCGATAAATAAAATATCATAAAAATATTATTTTATATCCGCATTTGAAGAAAAAGTTTTTTGATACAATTGTTTCCCTTTAGGGAATATTTCTCTTTTTAAGATATAATTCTCTATAGATATTTTTCCTGGACCAAATATGACAAGTGTTATGCATATCGACATCAATAGTAGTTCAAATTCATATCCACCAACGAAACCTTTTGACAATTTGACCATCACTATTACACCTATCATTTCAATCACTATTAATGCTGAAGCAATTCTTGTTAAAATGCCAAACAAAATAGCTAAGCCCCCTATTGCCTCTAAAAGTGCTATGGGGATGAACAATTCTGAGGGAATACCAACAGATCGAAAGAAGTTATTTCCTCCGGTTATATCGTAAAATTTTGGTAATCCACGCGCAATCAATGTGATTCCAGCCATAATTCTAATAGGCAATATCCCAAAACTAACAAATGAGTTCATATTTACGTATATTTTTACGCGTGGTCAAATTTATAAATTATGAAAAATAAATTGGAATAATTATGTTTAAAAATTTTTGAATCATTTTAAAAAATAACAATGATTTTCGCATCAAAAATTAATGAGAATAAAAATATCAATAACATTCTTGCTATAATATGGTAATATCTTAATAAGTTGTGTTAATTATCACTTTTATTTTTTATGAATAATTTTATCTTTTAAGTAAAATGTTTGAATTCACTGTTATTTAAAGAGTCGATTATCAAGCTACATTTCTTTAAATAGAATTTTCAAGAAATACTTAAATAAAGTAATATTGTTTCTTATTAAAATGACCACAACTCTTATTTTGGCATTAGCGCTCACATTGGCCTTAGGTATGATACTAGTACCTGCAATTGGTACCATTGTGTTTGATCAAAATATGTCTGGTAACCAAACAATGACGACTGGTGTGCCCGGTAACATGATTGGTAACATGACTGGTAACATGACTGGTAACATGACTGGTAACATGACTGGTAACATGACTGGTAACATGACTGGATAAAAGAAGTGATCTTGTGATCTATTAATACCACAAAAGCACCGTAAGTAGAACAGAATCAAATACACTGAAATAAGTAATCACCCTTTTTTTTATTTATAAAATTTAGGAGCAAAATTAGAATGAATACGAGACTTTTCATAATTAAGATGCCGCTATAGTGTTCGCAAGCCTAAATTATACAATTCAAAAAAACAAAATTAAATAATTTAAAATGATTTTAGAATGATGATTTGTTTGATTTGTCCTGTGCTTGAATTCGAAAAGGTAATTTACAACTATCTTTAATTTATAAGAAGAATAATGAGCAAATAACAAAATAGCTGTAGAAATTTCCCTTATCAATATTTGTTTGCTTAATAGTAAATTGGATGCTTAGGATACGTATCCCACCAAAGGTTCAAGCAAGTGTTAACCCCAACGTTGAACAGCTTACACATGCACTGGAAATAATACTTAATGTAGTAGCGGAGAGAGCCGATTTACTTACTCTTAATCTAAAGTTGCTTAGCATATACAAATTAAACATTAGCAAAACTCCCACTAGAAGTGAATTGATGCATGATAAAAGAAACCTTGGCAGCATGTCATTTGGAACATAGAATGCTAGGAAAGGTGGAAAAAATAGAAACTGATCAGATAGGTTAGTTAACACCCAGAAAGCAATACCCTGCTACTGATGCAATCATGAGATGTGTTGGGGTAGAAAAGACAGTTTTTGCAACCAATATGCTTTGAATTAACACTATTAATTCTTGTTTTGGGCTCTTTATTATTGGACAAATTAAAAGGGTATTAGGTTGAAATTCTTATTAAAAAATATCCAATTTCAATCGGATAATTTTGATCCTTATATATTCAAATTTTTACCTTCAACACGATTTAAATATCGTCCATATTTAATTAGGGTGACCTAACAATGATTATAACCAAACGAGCATGGACTGTATATATCGCTATTATTTTAGCTCCAACTGCCATATATGATTTAAAAAATGGCTATGCTCAGAATGGCTACACTCATGAAAACGAAACAAATCAGACTGAAGTTAAATCAAATAAGTATGTTGAGTATTTACAGAATACCAGAAATTTGTTAAACCAATCATTGGCCGAATATAAAAACGCCAATTTTACAGGTGCTGAAGAATTAGCGATTACTGCATATCTGGATAACTTTGAGTATGTAGAACATCAAATCGAGAAAAACGGATCTCATAGTTTGGTGGAAGATATAGAGCACATGATGCGAGAAAAATTGCGAGATATGATAAAAGAAAAAGCCAGTCAAACAGATGTATATCTGCACATAAATGCTACTGATGCTAAACTTGTAGAAGCGATAAATCTGGTAAATGGCACAAAATAATGATGCTACTTTGAATAAGGATTATGCATCTTTAAATTGGTAGTATGAGAGCGTGAGATTAGACTCCTATATTGAAAGTTTGATGCAAAATTATGCGAGATTGATACTCTAGATAGAAAATTAAGTAATGATAGATTGTGATAATTTCAAACGAAAAGCTTCTGAATTGAGGAAGTAATAACTAAAATTGAAATTTCACAGAAAATAGATATTTTTTTATTGGACGTCTAACGAACTATTAGTCTATGCTTAATGAAGCTACTTGGAGGTGGATAAAGTGATCGAATATGTTCTGATAACAGCTATTAGATTACTATCATTCTTCTCGAAATTGGTTGAACAATACGTGATAAATAATTTTTTGGAATTTGTCAGAACTTTTGAGCATGTACTTATGGTACTGACTGTGGTAGCATTCTTCTTAATAATAATATACATGACAATGAAGCAGCTTAAGAAATTACCGAAGTTTTATGTAATAGAAGTTGAAGATGTATACGGTAAAAAGACAGTTGTTGATGGCTTGAGAATCAATTTCACAACATTTACAGCTGCCAAAAGCTATGCTCAGTTTTATTCTAACCTATATGGCGAGCAGTATAAGTTCAGAATAGTTGGACGTAATCGGATTCTGAATTATCCTCGTAAGAATGTCTAGTTATCTGATCAAGTTACTCTGAAGACTATACTTTATCAAATGCTTCATTCTACCTACGCAGTGTTCTAGAAAGGACAATTTCTCTACAAATTGTGCTGATTACATTCATTCATATTAGGGTAAGGAGGTCCTTCCTTGAGTTATTAATGAGTTACGGAGGAAGAAACGGATACGGTAAAGGAGAAGGTCATAGGGGAACATTTGGTTCTAGTCCAAAACCAGTCGAAATGGGAAAGGAGTACGAAGTAGAAATAACAGAAATAAGCAACAGAGGAGATGGAATAGCTAGAGTCCAAGGATTTGTAATCTTTGTCGCAGGCGGTAAGGTCGGACAGAATGTGAAGATAAGGATTACTAGTATAGGGGAAAGATTCGCAAAAGCAGAAGTTGTATAACCGAAATAGTCTATCATAATATTATGATGGTCAATCCAAATTAGTTTTTTGAAATATCATTTTTTTTCTGTTTAAAATACTTGAGTACAGCTAACAAACTTTATTATAGGTAGATTGAAGTTAACATAGTAACCCAACTATAGGTGAAAAGAAACCAATCTCAATTATTCATCGTTCTCTTACAAGTTATTTGTTGCCTCAAATAAAGTAGCATTTGTAAATTATCTGACAATAAATCATATTTCTTGGTTTAACATAATGGTAAGATTTACACGTAACACTCAATTAGTAACTACTGCCTTTTTTTGGTACGAGAGAACAAGATGACACAATTGGTAACAAAGAATAATTTGTAGTCTTACTATCAATTAACGGCATAATATATGGTAAAGTTATTAGTACTATTATGATTCTTTCATTATTTTGATTCCTTAAGCCAGTTCTTTATGCAATTTATACAGATATGGTATTCACGTGGGTCCACGCCAGAAGGAGAATAAAAAGACTTGTACTTTTCAGATTCTTTTCTACAAAAATCACAGTCCATAATATATAGTTGACATTATTACATTTATCTGTTGATCTTAAATTTGACATTTCTACTTGAATTGTAGAAAAAACTCTATAATATCATAATAATTTCTTGTCTTAAAAATCGACGTTGCTTTTTCAAAAAAGATTGTTATCCAACCCATGGAACTATTATTTATATGAGGTCAATACTCACAATAACTCGTAGTAATATCGTAAGTATGGCATAACGTTGCACATCAACAAAAATAAAAATAATCCTTCTAGAACCCAAAATCCTATTTAATAATACAAAACGTACTTCGAAAGGGCACAATATTCATATTGGAATAGTTATTATCTAATCAAATATAATGAATTCTTTTTCCTTAAGCGAGTATCGATCGGAGGAGGGTAGTATTTGTCATTAGGTATAAAAAAAATATTAGTTACAATTGATGGATCTGAATCTTCTAAGAAAGCCACCGAATATGCAATTAGTTTAGCCAAAAAATATGATGCTCAGCTAATAATATTATATGTACTATATTCAGAATTAGGATTTGCATATTCAAACCTATTAGGCGTCACTACTCCAAAGGCTATTCAAGATGTATTAGAAACGCAAAAAAATGAGGTTCAAAAATGGTTTGATGAAGTAAAAAATAAACTTAAAACCAGTAATATTTCTGTAACGGATAAAATCATTATTTCAGCCTCATCAATTGTTGGTGAAATTGTGGCCTTTGCAGATAAAGAAAAAATAGATTTGATAATTTTGGGAACAAGAGGAAGAACTGGTTTTAAAAAATTGTTACTTGGGAGTGTAGCAGAAGGGGTTGTAACTCATTCATCATGTCCAGTTATGGTAGTTAGATAATTCATATAAATCATGGTTACATGAATGAAACAACTGAACGTAGTAGTGATCTAAATAAGCAAGAGTACAGAAAATCTTTCATATTCTATTGCAATAACTCCACAATGGAATGTTTTTGGGACATAAGAACAAATTATTCTGCGAATCTCCTTACATCACACAACTGAAAATGAAATTGTAATTTTAATTCAATTTTATTTTTACGGGTAAATTATTAGTAAATATTTGTAGAGCTTTTGATATAGAACAATAGTAGAAGATAATCATAGCTAAAGCTCATAAATCGGTACCGTCTATGTTATACTCATGCTAAAAAATAGTAAACAAATAATGATTTTGATAAATTCATGCCGGGAAGAAAAAGACATTGGAAAAAGATATCGATTTTTAGAATACATTAATAATTTATTGCCTACAGAACTTAGGATAGCAATTCCGTCGATTATTACACATGACTGTGTAGATGTGATTTTGAGTTCAATAGAAGAAAGACTATCGCCACCAATCTACGAGTTAATGTAAGTTATTAGATTACAGTACTTATACTAGAGCATTATTCTCTATGTAACTCTAGCATGTGTTCTTTTAATTCTTCTTGTGTATTAAATGACATTCCGCATGCCGCACATTTTTCTTGACCATCGGAAGACATACTGAGTACATATCCACTATACAATATAACGATTTCACTATTTTAGAATAAGAAAATTCTAGCAATCCACGGAATTTACCTCAATTTTTCTACTTATGTGGATTTGATTCACACCTATAGATTAACTTTCGAGCAAAGTTACAATAAAGTATATCCAAATTCTTGTTCGTGATTATCTGTGTACAGAGCTTATATAATAAATGAAAAATTAAATCATATGAAATACCTTCTCTGGTTTAATCTTTAAGATTACTCTTTCTTCACCATTGTACCATCCTGAAAATTTATCTTTTCCGATATATTTTTTTGCTAACTTATCAATATGTTTTTCAGCTGCATCTCCGGTAATTTGTTCTATGACTTTACCTCTAACGGTAACCATTTCGTACTGATTATATTGATCAACTGCAGATAAAGCTATTCTTGGATCCATTGAAATGTTCTTCTGTTTTATTCTACCTATTGCAGTATTGATAAAAGAATATTACCATTTTCAATATCTACCCAAGTTGGAGTGACATGAGGCGAACCGTCTTCCATTAACGAAGACAAGAAAACAAGATTCTTACTTTCAAAAAATTTTCTAATATTCGGATCACTTAACTTGCCATTTGTTTGTTGAGTCACAGATAATTATTGGCACTATTTCTAATAACTGTTTGTTTAGAGTTACGAAGCATACACTACTTTGTATATGGCCGTGTTTTCTGAGAAAGGTTCATCTAGACCACAATAAAATAGAAATTCTCAAATATTAAATTAGTAAAGTAATACATGACTTGAAAAATAAAATCAATCATAGTTATGAGGAGAACATTGTAGTGAAAGTTTTAGCAGAAATTGAAAAGACAGCGAGAAAGGAATTTCTACCTTCAATAGGCCCTATTAAAGGAAAAATCATAGAAGATGTTATTAGGAAACACAAACCTAAAAACGCCCTTGCAATTTTAATGGCAAATATTTTATTAAGTGGACAAGATGGTAATAAGGTCGTTAATAGTAATGAATCTAGTTCACGGAATACGGTTCTTATTAGTGTGGAAAAGGATCCGAAACTTGCAAAAATAGCAAAAAAGAACATAGAGAATTCAGGACTATCAGATAAAATACAAGTAATTAATGGTGATGCTTTGGAAGTGATTCCAAAACTAAAATCCAAATTTGATTTGATTTTCTTAGATGCGACAAAAATGGAATACTTCAAATATCTTCGCCTTGCAGAAAAGTATAATTTACTAAATAGTAGAGCAGTAGTAATAGCAGATAATGTGCTCATATATGAAAATGAAATGAAAGACTATCTGGACTATGTTAGAAATTCCGGTAACTACAGTAGCCGTACAACAGAGACTACCTTGGAATTTTCTAAGAATGTCAAAGATGCTCTTGAAGTTAGTATCAATATTGCTACTTAACATCCGTATCTAGATTTCTTCCTAAAGTATAGGTTGCATATAAGATCTTATATTTTTCAGCGCCAACAAGTACTACTTTAGTAATACACGACTTTGGGTATTTTTGTTATTAAGAGTTACTGATAGACGTTTAAAGTAATTGTAATTCTTAATAAGTATAATGACTATTTGACAATATTGAGTACAGAAAAAAAGAATCCACTAAAGCGTGATCAAGCATTAAAAGACGCTACGAACGGCCAGTTTGGAGAAGAGCTTCCAGATACACCAAAGGATCATTCCAAATTACAGGCGGATGAAAACTTGCGAAAAAAGGTCACCAGAAAATTATCCAAAAATATCAATTAACTATCTTAATATCAAATTGTCGGCAAAAATCATTAATTCTGCTTATTTTTGAGGCACGAAACATCTAAAATCTAGATGAAGCTGCTGCCTCACACTTCATATTCAGAGCATTGTGGTATATTTTGAAAACTGCCGGGAGAATACCTATTGGTTCACCGTCAACAGTAACAGTAACATCTCTCTGTTTTGGTAAAAAAACAGCTTGCGAGGCTTGATAATAAAGTATATCCTCTTCATATTTGTAAGTGCTTGTCCCCTTCAACTGAATAAATTTTTCAAGCATTTTGAGGCTTCCCGAATTTTTCAATATTATAATATCCAATAAACCATCCGAGAATTTTGCTCGAGGCGCTGCTTTGAAACCGCCACCTATGAAACGACCATTTGCGACTATACCCATAGTCATTTTAGTGGATATTTTTTTATCCTTATCTATTACAATATCACATTCATTACTATTGTAAGATGGAAGTGTTGCAACTATGCTTGCCATTGTTGATACAAAGCGGTTTTTTACTTTTCCTCTTGCTCTTTTAGATCTATCAATAATTTCAGCCCCAACACCAATCTCTGCGGCATTCAATACAATTCTATCGTGAGTTAAAGATGGGTTATCTTTATTGGTTATAGTAGCTGCTATTACATCAATCTTACGTCTCTTCATGTGTCGGATACGTATTAGAGATTCGACTCCTTGATGTTTTAGTTCAAGAGACCTTGCTAGTACATTTCGACTGCCAGATGGGATGATGTGCAGAATACCTTTTGGATTTATTAACTCAAGTCTAGGATCAAGTCTAAATTTGATATTGTCTCTAGTTTGTTGTGAATCAAAATCAAAAAAGCCATTTGCAACTTCATTAATAGTACCATCTCCACCCACAGCAACAATATTCTTATATCCCTTTCTAAGTAACTTACATGTCATGGATATGCCATCATTGGCTTTTTTTGTAAATATAATTTTATGACGCCTAGGGAGAAACTTCTTTACATTTCTATAGGCATCCATCCAGTTTTTGCCTGTGTTACCACCTTGAGAATTTGGATTTATTAGTAGAATCAAGTCGTCTAACTTCTGCAAGTTACTAGCGATACTAATGCTATCTGAGAGTTTATTTTTAGAAGTTTTCATTCACCTAATCACTCTAAAAAACAATATAAATGTAATAATATAATTAATCAACACATTTAATAAAGTTGAAATTAATATTTTTTCATCATTATTTATTTGAGGAATTATATTGAAATAGGGGGTATATTGTCACATCCTTAATTCAAAATTAATCATTGCTTTGAATATGTTTAAGGTTAAAGTTAAATCACTCAAGTGTGCGCTTAGAGGTATAAATTAGTTGATAACCCATGATAACATAAAAAGAGATTTTGTGAATGTTCTACTACTTTGAACCTTCCTTGAGTTTTTCACTTGCGTTACCAAGTAAACTTCCCAGACCGCTAGCTATTTTCTTGCCTACGTCTTCAGTCTTATTAAGGATTTGTCCTCCTAGTTCACTAGCATTCTTTCCTACTTCACTAGCATTCTTTCGTAATTCTGATCCAGTTTGATTAACTCCTGCGCTGGCATTTCCGGCTGCATTTGAAGCGTTTTTTGTCAGATTTTGTGCATACCCTGTTGGCATATAAATCAGTGCAAATACTAACACGAAAGTCACGGTTCCAATAAAGAGTTCTTTTTTCATCAACTCTACTTTGGACAACATTGTTTTAATACTTTATACTTCAATTTAGGTCATAAATTTGCTATCTGAAGGTAAATTTACCATAGCTTGTCCAAACGTATGAGGAGCGCTATTTGATATCTGCATAATGGATTTTTAACGTCTTTTTACTTTTCAAAAGAAAGGTTAAGATTATTTGTAAAATAAAGTAACTCTAATGATTAACCATAAGCATGAAATTGGTGTCGAAAATGTACTTGTACTGCAGGGCGGTGGTTCCCTTGGCGCTTTTGCATGTGGAGCAATCAAAGCATTTGCTAAAAAAAATATCAAATTTGACATTATAGCGGGAACATCAATAGGAGGGGTTAATGGCGCGATAGCTGCAGGGAGCAAAAATGATAAACCTGAAAAAGATTTAGAAAGTTTTTGGCTAGACATTGCCAATAGCAGTTACAACGTAATACCAGATACTTTTACCTTAGATTTAGATTACCAAAACTATCGAGCTAAATTGAAGAGGTCGCCTGCGGCGTCTTTAAATGCAGCGTTTTTTGGAGTTCCAAGATTCTTTGTACCAAGATGGTTTAGTTGCAATTTTTCTAATCCTAAGTCATTACAATTAGCCGAGTGCCTTCAACCACCGTGGAAGTGGACTTACATATATGACAATTCTCTATTGAAAAAAACAATTGAGAAATATATAGACTTTAAAAAACTTTCCCCACAGGCTCAACGAAATAATCCTAATGACAGTAATAGTAATGTTAATACTCGTCTCATAATAACTGCAGTTAATGTACTTACTGCAGAACCACTTATTTTTGATAGCTACAAAAGACAGATTGAAATGAAGCACCTTATGTCTACCATAGGATATCCGCAGTATGGATTTCCTTGGGTAGAAGTAAGTGATGGTACTTTCGCTTGGGATGGCTCTCTGCTAAGTAATACGCCAATCCGTGAAGTAATGGTGGCCTCTCCAAGTAAAAATAAGAATATTTTTGTTGTGGAAAATTATCCAAAAAAAGTAGAAAAGCTTCCTACAAATATGAGTGAAGTTATGTCAAGAGCCAAAGATATCATGTTTACAGACAAGACGGAAAGCCTTGAAAAAATGTCTAGACTTATAACTAGGCATGTAAATTTGATTGAAACACTCTATGACATTGTTCAGAATTTTGATCAATCAAAAATAGATAAGAACAAAATTGATTATATCAATAAGGAACATTCATTACTGGCCGAAAAACATGGCGCTAAAATCCTAAAGCTACATAGAATCACTAGGATTAATCCTGATACACCATATCCTTTACAAAACGCAGACTTTTCTGTCGATACAATTAAGGAGCTTATTAAACAAGGCGAAACTAAGGTTTTAGAGAGCTTAAAATTGTAACATGTCTTAAGCAATTTAACATATATCCAGTCTTAAGATTGATTATTTAGCGTGGTTCTCTTGCATAGGAACACAAATCAAATGTTCAGTAAATTGATAAATTAACTAATGTAAAATTTAATAATTAGCGGAGTAACTTCTTTTTCCACGCGTCAGTCTCCTTTTCCTTTTGTGGTAATTTCATCCAATTATCATAAGCCTCATTATATTTTTTATACCAATTAGTACAAGTAGTATGTACGTTTGCTGATTTCAACAGCTTGTCAGAACTTTCATTTTTTTCATCACTAATTTGTAATTCCGTCGACTTTGAGATATCTGATAGGTATCGTTCATTATACCTGCTCTTCATATGTTCTTGTATTACCGGACTATCTAAATCTCGCCAAATAATCAATCCATCAGAAGAATTGGATGCGATTGACAAAGTAGACATAACGAGGCGATCAGTTGGCGGACTGTAATCTTGTTTTGAATAGTTATATGTAATAGTAGGGTATATCAAATATCTAATTGGCTTTTTAAAAATCTCTTTAAATATTGTTAATTCATTTTTTAGACTGGAGACATTATAATAGCATCCACTGGCTACAACTAAACCATCTATAAAATTCCTGTATTTTTTTACAACTATTCCAGTTTTGCGCCCTTCAAAATATACAGTTGGATAAAACTTTACATCCTTGCTTTTATCCTTAAGTTCCTTTGCAAGTCCTGAATATTCCATATAATCAATATTATTTCTGAATTTTGTGTCACTTCTGGTACTTATCCAGTTAAAGTCATCAATAGCAAAACCCTCAAATGATCTAGCGTATTTTTTTTCAAGAGAGTTAAAATATTTTATCCACCCTTTCCAATCATAGCTTGTGTCAGGTCCTCCTTCAGACGGAGGCAAAAGTATAATTATTATTTTAAGATTAGTCTTATTTGCAGTTTTTAGCAAGTCATCTGTCATTTTGACAGAATCGGGATCTATGTTATTCATTACATAGTAATACTCCTGATAACCCCACATGAGAAGCGTATCTATTGTTTTTTCTTGCTGCTCTCCTTTTAGATGTTGAAGAACAAAACTAGCATTCATGGGTGTCCACAGGCCAACTACATTACTACCTTTGGCAGCGCGATTTATTGAACCAATTTGATTGATATTATTACTACCTTCAGTACCATCTTCCGCATTTATTTTTTGTATTATTTCCTGATCCGGATAGTTTGATAAGATTAATTGAAAATTATTCAATAGAGAAAATATCGGAAGCAAATAAGTATGCGGAAGGATGTACTGGAAAAATAAAAAGAAGCCTGTACCTGCACAAGAAATAACAACAATTATTGCAACATTCATGAAAACAAGCAAGATCTGTTAATCTGGTAAATATATGTTAATATTTTTTAGCAAGTCCATTTAAAATACCCGAACAATTTTCTATCTAAATCCAGTGTGTCCTTCTATGGACAAGCAATTCCTCCTCTGTGGTCATCCTCCAGCCACATATCTCGCACATGAGAAGAGTTGAAATCTCACCAATGTCCTTTGGAATCCCAACTGTGAGAATATTCTCTAATTCAGTAATTTGGTATCCTGTTAGATTATTTGAATCTAAGTAATTACGTAGAATTTCTTTAACTAATCGATTTCCATTTCTTTCGTAATTTTTTTCAAGTGATATACTTATCTCATCCTCTTCAGGTTCTATCATGAATATATCTGAGAATACAAGATGCGATGAGAGGTAGCATTTTACAGCTTGTGCTAAATGTACATCTCCTGCAAAGTTGATTAATATATGGGTCAAGTTAATCCAGTCTTATTCTTGGGTACCTATTTGATTAATATTTCAATAATTTAAAGTATCAAATCTAGTTGTTTATGTTACTAAAATGTAATAATAAACTAGGTGACGATAGAATAAAACAATATTCGATCTCTCTAAAGTGCTATTGTCAGTCCACATCTTTGAATTTAAAGAATTTTAGATATTGCACAATTTTTACAAAAAATAAAATAAGAAAACAAAAATTATTTTGACATTTGAGAAAATGCTTCTTCTGCCGCTTTTTTCATCTCCTCTGAAGAAAGATCCTTTTTATGTGTCGCTATAGACCACAGATGTCCAAATGGATCTTCTATCCGACCATGACGATCTCCCCAAAATTGATCCTTCACTGGATCTAATACTTTCGCACCAGCAGAAACAGCCTTATTGAATGTATCATCAACATCTTCGACATATATATACATGGATACGGGGCTTCCACCAATAGATTTAGGTGAAAGACATTTCATTTCAGGAAACTCATCCGTTAACATAACGATAGAATCACCTATCCTCAGTTCTGCATGTCCAATCCTGCCATCGGGACTTTTCATACGATGACGTTCTTCAGCACCAAATCCTTTTTTGTAAAATTCTATAGCCGCATTTCCATCTTTCACAATCAGAGCAGGAGTGATCGAATGATAACCTTCTGGGATTTTTTTTACTTCACTCATACTCTTATGTACAATTTATCATATTTATGATTATATAAATACTAATTAATTAATTAACTAACATTTGTGGAATCACCTTGGAAGGCAATGTCAGATGATAGTAGGCGTCAAATCTTGATTTTGTTAAAGGAAAAAGACATGACACCGACTGAAATATCAAAGCATTTTCAATTTACCATGCCTGCCATTTCTACCCATCTACGAATTCTCAAGAACTCTGATTTGGTTGTACAAAACAAGATAGGAAAAAACAGGATCTATTCACTCAACAGGGAAAAGGCACTTGAAATGATGAATTTCTTTGCGGGAATATGGGATTATAACCTTAAAAGCTTGAAGGAATTTTTAGAGAATCAAAAGGGTGGAAAAAAATGAGTGATAATTACAGTGTAATACATCGTGAGGTAATAATAAACGCTCCAATAGATAAGGTATTTTTAGTGGTATCAGATCAAGAACAATTAACTAATTGGTTTCCAGACATCGCTGTGCTGGAAAAGCGAGAAGGGGGACGTGTATCATTTAAGTTTTTGAAAGAGAAGAAGAAAAATTAAGTTTTTGAAAGAGAAGAAGAAAAATCTAGATAGGGATCATGAAATGACAGGAAAAGTAAAAAAATTTATTCCAAATAATGAATTATCATATACTTGGAATTTTAAAACAAAACCTGAATTTAGTAAAGATACTATAGTAACATGGCGGTTTGAATCGCTTGACAAAAATAAAACAAAAGTTACCTTAAGTCATAGCGGGTTTACTGAAAATGATAGACAACAATATGACGAGCATGGGGAAGGATGGACTTGGTTTGTAACGAGACTGTACAATTATCTAACCAAAGGTGAACCATGATACACAGTGTTTTAACCTGCAGTAACATCTAATTAGGCGTTAGATCAATAATAGAGTAGAGGAAATATTATAAGATATGAAAGTTCTATCTAAAAAAATTCATATCAGCTCTGGTGGAGAAGGTGATATTATTGATATTACACAACAAATATCAAATGCAATAAAAGAAAGCAAAATAGCAAATGGATTAGTAACGGTTTTTGTTTCAGGATCAACTGCGGCAATAACAACTATTGAATATGAACCAGGACTCAAAAGCGATTTTCCAGAAATGCTATCCAGAGTAGTACCAAGAGATATTGAGTATAAGCACGACAACACTTGGCACGACGGAAATGGTCACTCTCATGTACGTGCATCTTTGATAGGACCAAGCCTAGTTGTTCCAATCTCAAATAGCAATTTGACTTTGGGTACTTGGCAGCAGATAGTATTGCTAGAAATGGATACAAAATCTAGGAATCGGAATGTCATCTTGCAGATTATGGGTGAATAATATTTTATTGTCCACTTGTCTACTAATGAATAAGCTTTCCGTCCAAGCCATAGAAATGACAGCTCAATATCTTGCCATCTGTGTTATTTATTCTGATTTGTAAGTATCCATATTCTTTTGTGTCCACGAAAGGCCAGGTTGAATCAGTAGTGCCCTCATAATGGCTTCTGCCACCAGCACCAGAAATAAACCAGTGACCATTGCTTGATTCGGCCATAAAGTGATTGTGTGCTGCAATTTCATAAACTTGAATATTCTTTGATATATTACTTCCAATTGCTGAGAACATTTGAATTGTCGAACTTTCTACTGGATGATGCGACTTGGGTGGGGTATGCGCAGGTTTATGACCTATTATAAAAACACTGTTTACTCCTTTCATCAATGTTGAATTTGTTACTACTGATTGACCCCATCGTGCTTGTAAATTAGAATCTCCGTTTGTATTTAACCCAAGCAATAAGGTTGTGTCATTTGCAATTTTAAGATACCAATGGTCTCCACAATAATGTCGTGTTTCATTTAATATTTTTAAATTGCCATCCTCTTCTGAGTCATGGTTGCCTATGATGCAAGCTAATTTGTTCGATTTTTTTAATTCATCATATGTGTTTGTAAAGATGGCCAGATCTGGTTTATAGCATAGATCTCCTAATGCAATAAAATAAGTAGGATTATCCTTCTTAGCTTAATTAACGAGGTTATTTGAACAATCTATATCCCCTACAGTATCAATCACCGTTATAGTTCCTGATTCATTTATGTTACTAATAGATGAGCTTGAAGAATTAATATTACTCTTATTTGTAACTGTCTGTGATAAAGCTGTGACGCTAATAACACTAAATAAAATCAATAATAATGATGGATATAATATATATAGAACTCTAGACATCTCTACATTATTAATCCTAGGTTTTTGTTAGTAAAGCCTTGTGGTACAAACATTTAAGCGATGAAAAAATAATTTATTGCTCTAATTTAATCAATATGATTCATAAGGATCTACAAGATCATTATTAACAATCCTAATAGGCAATCGTTCAGCAAATATCATTAAGATAGAATTCTACAATACGGCTAGATCTGGCTCTTTGATAAGATAACAATACAAATCTATAATACTCTTAGAAATTATAATGTCTAACAAGAGATGAAGACCCTTTACAATTCTATCTTTTTGCTAGGATTGATACTTTTTCTGACAGTTAAAAATAATGTAAATGCATCTGAACAATTTGTGATTCAAGTATGGCTAGCAGATGTCAATTCAGGTACTGGTAAAGTACAGTTATGTGTAGATGTTCTGGAATCTGGAGCTTCCAGTTGTAAGAGGTTTGATGCTAGCGCAAGTTCTCAAGAATCTAAAGGCAAATCAGATGATCCTATTGTAATCGATGGAGGGATTTACAAGTTTAATTCATCTGAGGTACCACAAAATTCAACAATTCTGGGGTGCGTTTATGTATTCAATTCAGACACTGGTTATTGCAGCAAAGAGAAGAACACTAGCACATATGAAACTTCAGAAATGATGTTATTTACAAAAGTAAAACCTGTCTACTACGACAAGGATGCTCATAGATTATACAAATTCGGCGAATGCTATAAAGAAAAAGATGGATCAAAACTTTGTATTGAAGATGAAGGTGTTGCATTTCCTGAGAGCCATAAACTAAACTAATACATCAACTGAAAATATGCTACCCTTTTAAAAAATGATCGCTACCCTATATAGTCGGATATGAAGCTTGAGGCTTGGTCGCTATTTCTTTGGTCGTTATTCCTACCAACGAATATGATATTACCTAGATTGGTTTAATTTCTCTGGCACTGGCGCAGAAAGCTTTCGTATTTTTGTCAGCGTTATCCATTCTAAATTCTATTAATTTCCCAAAGCAATCAAGGAATGGTCCTTTGGTTTTTGTGTGATTCTTATTGGTACCGAATTGTCCAGAATCTAGTCCTTTATATCTTAGAAGCCAATTATTATCTGTCTTAAGCTCACCATCGACTATTTTGTCTGATGGATCAAACCAGGCCCAGAATTTAACTCCTTTTTTATTTTCTGTATTAATTGTGGCAACCTTGAATCCCATAACTTTACCGATCCAATTTGGAAATTCGTTTTCTTCTTCAAGATCAAATTTGGAATATCTTGGGTGAGGATACTCCTTTTGAAAGTTATTACATTTGCCCCCCTCAAATTCAAAATGGAATATATAACATTTCGCACTATTGGGTTTATCACTGGCTGTTGGATGGTTGCTTCCTCGCAATTTGATACTAAGTCCCGATCCACTTGAACATCTTCCCACTCCTTCATGACTACCATATTCCGGATTGAGTTTTGGCAAAAATACGAATATTGTTACCTCCTGATCAGGCTTGAGCTTTATCTTATTAAACGAAAAAGTCTTACGCATTATTTTCACACCAGGTATACTTTGAAAACCATGTTTTTCATCTGTTTCACCAAATCCTGAATTAAGGTCATCTTGAAATAATGAAATCCCACCATCGAGGTCAGCAAATTTTTTTTCTATACCAAATTTATCAAATCCAATCACACTACTCATGGAACTACTAGGCAGTATCTAAAGAAATGTCTTTCTATACACCTATTGATAGATATCATAACAAATTCATACAGCAATTCAAAATTACATAACTCATTCAAGAACTACATACTTTAAAAGGGAAAGAGTAAATCTATTGCGAACTATTTTTCACTATTTTGTGTACCATAAACACTAATAAGTATTGAGTAACGGTAGTTTTTTCCCTATGAAAATCGATAGTGCTATCGGTACTAGAGAGATCAAAGCTACAGTAAAGAATATTAGGTTATACGAATCAGGAGAGGGAAACGAACGCATAACACCTGGCACAAGTACTTGATTTGCCTGCATAAAGATTCCTGCAACAGCAGGGCCAACTGAACCCCCAATTAAATTAAAGAGAACAGTCATTCCAAGGGATATTCCACTATACTTTCTCGGTGTAGATTGTAGAACGATATCAAAACCACCAACTTGCATTAGTGACAGACCCCCAGCTATTATTGCTAGATTTGTGGCCACCAAAAACCCACTTGAGTGATAAATAAACAGGCTAAAAAATCCTATGGCACTTACAATACTTCCAATAATGGTCGGTTTTACGTTACCTAGTTTAGAAACTATAAAACCAGAGGATGGCGCAAATAATAGAAAGACAATCATGAAAGGAAGTTGGATTTTTGCGGTCGTTATTACGCTTTCTCCAAAGCCTAATGGTTGAGGACTCCTTACTAATACGGGTATAGTTTGAAAGACTGTAAACATTGCAAGAAAGGCAATTACTAAAATGACGTTTGCCGAAAGGATCTTCCTATTTGTCATCAATTGTAAATTGACCAATGGAGAATCTGACCTCCTTTCTACTATTATAAAAAGCACTAGTGAGACAGTTCCCAAAATTAAAAAGAGTATAATTTGAGAATTTTCAGTGGTATTTGTCTGTGAATAGGAAAGTACTAACAGAAAAGAAGTTATCGTAACTGCAAGTGTTATGGTACCCTTTACATCTATTGTTCCAGTATTCTTTTTGATTATACTGCTTGTTGTTTTCCTTTCTCCTGTATTTTTGTAGCCTGTATCAAGAGAAATGTCTGTTTCAGGGATGATCATATTTTCAGAATCTTGAATGTCATGGATATATCGTCTAATGATAAACCATAGTCCGATAGCAACAAATACTATTGAAAAAAAAGTTGTGCGCCAGCCAAAATTCTCTATTATATTTGCTCCTATAGCCAAGCCAACCACAGATCCTGCTGCAAACATAGAACTGAATACTCCTACACCTATTGCGAGTTTCTCTTTTGGAAATTGATCTCGTATAATGCCAAATGCAATGGGGAACATTGAGATTCCGATTCCTTGGATTACTCTGGCAACCACCAGAAATGTAAAATTAGATGAGAGTGCCCCTAGACTTATGCCAATAATATAGATTATCATTATAGTTATTACCATTTTTTTCCTTCCGTAGATATCAGAGAGCTTTCCTCCAACTGGTGTGGCAACAGCACCCGAAATAAGATATGCTGAAAGAATCCATGAGGATGTATTATATGAAATTTTGAATTCCTTAATAATATCCGGTATGGCAGGTAGTAACATGGTTTCACCATACATGGCAATTAAAAGCGCCAAACCTAAAATCGCAAGCGTCATCCAAGCTTTTCTTGAAACCTTCTGTTCCGATGCAGATGATGGCTTTCCTCTATTGTTACCATCTTGTGGTTGCGTCATTTTAAATTAGACCCATCTTCATATGTTGGGCATTATACACCTTTTTAATGTATCGTAACTGATTTATACCAACAATTTTGTTTTTGTTCCAAAGTTTCTCGAGTCATCATTCCGATTTGCACATTGAAAGTTTACGAACCGCTTGCAGTTTTTATAGCTTTGCCTAAACAAAGCGACAGCTCATGTTTTGGGAGCAGCTTAATTTGATTTTTTAACCAATTGAATTTCTAACGGCTGAATCTTTTCCGACTCTTCTCAATATATCCGGAAGGTATATGCTAGATCTACTCTCATCCACATGAATAAAGCTCAGACCCTCTAGTAGCCAACTGAATACAAAATTTGGTGAGGAATAATACTTGCCTATTATAATATCTTAATTTAGCTGCCTGACCTTTTCATGAAAGTTGCCAGTAAGATCATATATATAAATAATCATCTTTTTCCTCCACTCTAGCAGTTTCTGCTATAACGCGACCAAACAAGTAATTTTTATTTAATATTTTCTTGTCTTGGTTACCATCGTTACCAATATTGCTATTACATTTGTCATCAAAATAATATATAAATGAGAAGACAGGTTCAGTCCACGCAGAATCTGAAACAAGCTGCCCTTCCCATATCCCTGCCATTGATTCTAATGTTGGTTTTTTCATCTTGTTATAAAATATTTCATGGTCCGCTTCATCCATGAATTCAAAGGGATATTTTCTTGACATCGAAAATGTCAGCATGTCGCTGTCTGGGGTCAGTGTTCTAAAGAAAGCTTTACCCAGAATGGTATCTTGATCTACGAATTTCAAGACATCATAGAATTGATTGTAAGGTGGATCCAGCAGAGTATCCATTTATCAATAACATAGGACTACCGTTACCAAATATCTTATATGCAATATCAATATCACCTACACGAATTTTCTTTGTTTCTATTTCTTGGAGATTTATGGTATGTTTTGTATGTTTGATCGCATTTAAATGGAAAATCTCAATATTCCATACTAGAAGGCCCAATAGAAATGGAAGTGATAAATATATACAAATGAATACTACTATTATTACTCTCATTTTTGTTCGTTTTTGAATTCATCATATTGTCTTGTACATCTACAATTTATTTAAAAATTCTGGTATTTCAATAATGAACGATCGATTTTACCAATTTGTTGCAAAATCTATATATTCTTCCGTCGATTCTAGAGAATAGATTTGGAAAGAAGACGTCCTACCGGTGTTACGATAATAGCTATACTTACAATAATTGATGGTATCCTTCTTCTACTCGAAGGATCAGGCATGGTCGTACTCGCTCCATTAATTAGTCAGATTAATGTTGTTGATGATTCCAACGCCTCTAATTCTTCAATTTCACTTAATGTGAATGGTACTATTGTCACCATTCCAAATAATGCATTATTTGTACTGGGGGGATTCATAGGGGTGCTTGGAGGCATGCTAATTGCTCTTGGAATCGCAAGTTTTGTAGTTGCATGGGGACTATTGAAAGGTAAAGGATGGGCATGGATAGTTACTATTGTAATTACCATTATATCTATAGTCTTGAATATTATATCCATAGTGGCGGGAAGTATCGAAGGTGTGGTTGGCCTAATCATAAACGGAGTTATAATTTATTTCCTTTATACACCAAATGTGAAATCATATTTTGGCAGGACATATAGTATCACCAGATGACTTGCAATTTTCGATTAAGGTCACTACAGATCACAAATTCATTCTTTAATAAGTTTTGAATTTTTTCACTGTACTCGTGATACTATGATGTGAGAGTGATGTAATTCAGTAACAGCTCCTATAGAATTTTTACAAATTTTCCTACCTTTTAACTTCATTTGGAAATACCTACTGATAAACTTGTGCAAAATAGTATCAGAAGGATAAAGTATATCTCCTTCTGTTTCTTTCTCTTTGAATAATGGTTTAATTGATATATGGATAGCAAATATTATTATCAACTAGCTTCTAACCTTAAAATATCTCGAATTCTCAACGGCATGTGGCAAGTAGGAGGTGGACATGGATATATTGATCGTAATTTGGCAGTTACAGATATGTTCAGATATCATGATGCTGGCCTTACCACTTGGGACCTAGCAGATATTTATGGACCAGCCGAGGATTTTATTGGAGAATTCAGAAGTAGGATATCCGAAGAAAGAGGGGTACAGGAACTTGATAAAATACAAGCGTTAACAAAATGGGTACCCCAACCTGGAATGATTACATCTTTGTTTGTCAAGGAAAACATAGAAAGATCACTCCACAGAATGGGTCTTACCTCTTTGGACTTACTCCAATTCCACTGGTGGGATTATAACAATCCCTACTATATGGATGCTATCAAATACTTATCAGATCTGAGGGACAATGGTGTAATCAAACATATCGGTCTTACCAATTTTGACACTGAACGTATGCAGATAATGAAAGATTTAGGTTTCCAAATTGTATCAAACCAGCTACAATTTTCAATCATAGATAGAAGGCCAGAAGTGAAAATGATTCCATTCTGCTTGGACAATAATATTAGTCTTCTAGCCTACGGAACGCTCTGTGGTGGTTTGATTTCAGAGCGGTACCTGAAACGAGCAGAGCCTTCCGTTACGGAGCTGGATACACTTAGTCTGAGAAAATACAAAAAAATGATAGATATTTGGGGAGGATGGGATTTGTTCCAGGACCTATTGTTAACTTTAAAGAAAATTGCACAAAAGTACAATGCAAGTCTGGCGAATGTGGCAACCCGATATGTTCTTGATAAGCCCGCTGTAGCCGGTGTTATTATCGGTGTTAGACTTGGAATAGTTGATCATAGGAACAATAACGCACAGGTATTCAATTTTAATTTAGACAATTCTGATCGTGAGGCCATTGATGCTATATGTGCAAAGGGAAATAACTTGTTTGAGATAATTGGAGATTGCGGGGATGAATATAGATAGTTAAGATTAGATTTTGTTCTCAAAATATGTAGTATGCAAGAAGATAAAGCAAAAATCAACGAGAACTTTCATAAATGCTACCATTGATCTAGGTAATATTACTAAAATTGGCCATTCTATGAAATCCAATAATCTTGTTTGTTTTTGTTTTTAAGTGGCTCCATTCTTTCATAAAAAGCTCTAATTCTTGTTCTATATTTTTAAATCATTTTTCGTGTGTTATTATCTTAGGAAACTTGGTCGTAAATCTAAAGTTATTAGGTGTCGTTCTATTCCAGTTTCTTACCGTTAATTCAGAAGGTATACTATAAAAAGTTGAATCAATTTCTACATAATCAAATACTTGCGAATAGTATGGAAGCTATTGCTTGCTCTCTATATTCTAATGTAGAGCGGCTCCTACCAAGATGTATACCTCCATCCCGAACATCCAACATAGAGTTTCAAAAACATTCATAGTATGATCAAATTTTTAAATATACTTTTGGTAATGATGTTCTTAAATTTCAATTCTGATATTGTAGAACGATTCTTTGTTTTTAGAATTTGATTCATTTGCATAGATATCAAAAAAATAAAATCAGTGTTTACATTCTTGAACCCAAGGTTTTGAGTAATAGGAAGCAAATATGCGACCTTTATAATAAGAACTATCTGTACATATATTTCCCATTATAAAATTATGATTAAGTGGTATAATTATATATAATATTCTAATATCATTTCAAGAGTATCTTTACCATCCTCATCTCGTGCATAATCTTCATACCTCATAAAGTCAAGTGGAGTGATCATGCCTATGGGTTTGTTAGTATCTTCAGAATTATCATCAATAACAAGTAAATGCCTAACATTGTATTTTAACATCAGATCAGTTGCAGTTGATGGCGATGATTTAGAATCAATAGTAATCAGAGGAGAAGACATTATCTCTTTATTTGTCACTTCGCTAGTGCGCACATCCTTAATACATAGCTTTCTAACTATGTCGCGCTCAGTAACTAAACCTATTGGTTTATCGTCCTTATCGAGAACAAGTAATGAACTTACTTTCTTATCATGCATTTTCTTTGCAGTATCTTGAATAGAGCCTGAATCTTCGATAGTGTACACATTTTTCCTCATCAAGTCACCCACTATTGTAGTCATTAGAAGAATATACAATGCCAGACTTTTTAAGTATATACTTCATAGAATATCTTCAACTTTAGTCCTATCTGAAGTTACATTAACTTTAACAGTTAAATTTACTAACTAACTTAGCAATTTATTTACGCTTCTGTTTTTACATCTTTGAATTCCATTTGAGTTCTTTGTTGTCTCTTCTGCTGCCGACCATTATCTACTTCATGATGAAAACACGTGAAATCTCTACACCAATAACAAAACTGCAATTCAGACTTAAAGGCTTTGAAGGTGTTGGATGAAATTCGGTGTAGCAGATATAGCAAATCATATCAATTTCATATAGATGAATTATTATACAAAACAGCCTCATCGGGATGTGAGTTGTTAACAATTCGGATCCGATCCATGATAAATGCTAAATTAAGACCTCATCTAGATTAATTTCTAGAGGGAAAAATGGGAATTTAGATATTTGTCAATTATTAAAAGAACGTCCGGTATGCTGGTTTTCAGTTCTCTGCTTTATTATCTTGGTTACATTTTCAGGAAATCATTTGTTTGTTGATACCTACTCTGGCGATAACAAACATACTCCAAAAAAGTTACTAAAATTTAATTTCGTTGCCGCTGGTGACTTTGGATGCGGTGATGAACCTGACAGAACAATAAACGGTGTGATAAAAAAATTCCTGAAAGTTAGTAAAATGCATCTAAAATAATGAATTGGAAAAATATTTCTAATAATGACATGTTAATTCGTAAGGTGGAATGCAATATTCCCAATGAATGCGTGTTTTATCTAAATAGTTACTAAATATTATATTTCCCTATCAGACCGAGGGGCAGTGTTATTTGTCCGACGTTCTCTTTATTGGAAGACTGAAACTAAATGTTGCACCCCTATCCGAATTATTTACAGCCCATATCTTTCCTCCATGTGCCTCAATAATTCCTTTAGAAATGAAAAGTCCTAGCCCTATTCCTATATTGGATTTGGATACAAATTTTGTAAACAGTTTAGACAAAATCTCTCGATCTATACCTGGTCCCATGTCTCTAATACTTATAATAAGAAGTTTCTGCCCATTTAGGAATTCCTCCTTCAACACAACGCGAATTTGTTCTTCTTTACAAAAACTGATTGCATTATCGAGAATATTACAAATCACTTGCGTTATCCTGATCCTGTCTACGGTAATCTTGATACTTTTTATTCCTCCATAGATTACTATCAACCTTTTAAATTTCTTCCTTTCACTCTCTAGATCTCTCTCTTCTAACTTACGATTATAACTCTCGACTATATCACTTATCAATTCTGGTAAGTCAAGAGTTTCATTTGTTAGTACTAATGAGTTATTCTCTATACGAGTAACATCTAACATTATTCCTGCAAGTCTCTCGAGTCTTCTTGCATTCAATATTACTTCGTCTAGAAGACGCCGTTGCTCATGATTCTCAATTTTGGAATACAATAATTCTGAAAAACCTATAATTGGTTGAATAGGATTGCGTAATTCGTGAGCCGCAATATTGATGAAGTCCTTTTCCAATATCTCAATTTCTTTCATCTTTTCAAATAGTTCTGCCTGTTTCCAAAAGCTCTCAAACACGGCCGAATAGGATGAAATTATAGTTGGACTAATCGAATAAGTAGATAAGCCTGCTGCGTCGTATGATGATTTTTGCTTGTCATTCCTTAATTCCACTATTAGGCATTGCTTATGGTCTACTAAAAGTATAGAGATCTTGGTTTCTAGGCTTGCACTTACGGTTCTAATATCTATATTGGGAACAGTAGACTTTGTTTGTTCCATAAGCTTATCAATATGATCGGAGGTTGGTAGTATCATTCTAATTTTAACTCCATGTTTTTGTGATGCGCCCTTCAAGAGTGGTAATACTCCCATTGCAATTTGACGTTTGAGGGCGTTTGAGGAAGAAAATAATATATTTATCTCCTTTCTAGCTGATATCGCCATGTCCCACCCCCGAGCTATTGAATCCACGGGATTTTGAATGATTTCAATCTCTGCAAAATCAACGTTATCTTCTATATTCCTTATCCTGTGCCTTGCATCAAGTCCACCTTTCCATAACTGTTCAAACATTGAACTAAAATGCTTAATATATGTAAATTCGTTACTGGTTAAGAGATTCTGAACCATTTGTCCATTATCCATTTCTTCTACAGTTGCGATAAGCCCATGATTACTAACTGCAAAATTGATTGGTGCTAAATTTTTAACATGCCTTATCTCAACTCCTAGATCTAGAAACTTTTTGACTAGATTAATACTCTCCTTTTCAATTCTCATAATCCATCTAATTCCTTCTCCCTCCACTCTTCTCTGTCTTTCTAATATTTTCTTACATAATTCGAAAAAGTTGTTATAAATTAATTGCATTCCGCCGTAATTTGATGCAACTGATAAACCAGGAGAAATCTCAAATAGATGAATAATTTGTTTTATAATCTCATCCTTATTGTCCAGGATCTTGGTCTCCAATGGAATATTTCCGTCCTGTATTTGCCTTAGTCTTTCTTCAGCTGGAATAGACTTACTCCATAGAGTATCGAATATTTGCTGTCCATGTTCTACGATTTGAGTCATGTTACTATAAACAAGCTCTGATGCTACCACTTCTCTTCTATCCTGAACTAATGGAGCAATATACTCCTCCTCGCTAATCATAAAGTTGCTTTTGATACCATCTAGATGTCTAAGCTCATGAACAAGACCCGATAGCACCTTGCAGTATTCAAAGTTATTATGGGTGATTTCAGTGATATATCTCAGCTTCACACCCCTCCACTTAGCGTCTAGAAATGCACTCTTGATTGGTTTTAGGGATAAGGCAAGTGACGGTCTAGTATAACTCATACATGTATCAATTCTCTTTCTTGCTCTGTAGAAAATCCCTGTTTCAGTATCAATAACATTTTGCTTTCCAAAGATAACTTGTGTAATTGGGTTCTTGACATTAGAGTTTACTTTAGATTTCAACGGGTCTCACTTTTCTCCATCAATACGGCGTTTTACGTGTTGTTTGATAGTATTGATCAACACACTAGGGTTTACCGGCTTGATAATGAACTGGTCTAGCTCTACATCGGGCATCAAGGTCGTGATCTCTTCAGCGATATCCAGTGCGGTTACAAACAGTATTCGAACAGTTGGATCAATATTCTTTAATTGTTGATAGAATTCAAACCCATTCACATGTGCCATCCGTATGTCCGTAATTACTAGATCATAGTGACAATATTTTGATTCGATAAAGTGTGTCAAGGCCGTTTCAGGATCAGTAAATGAGTTGACAACCATACCTGCTGATTTTAGATACTGTGTAAATAGAAACGAAATGGATGGATCATCATCCACTAGCATAATGGTCAGTGGTTTATGGATGATACTGATTTTGTCAATGTAAGACTTGCTCATCTTTAAGATTGTATTTTTCATAGATTTTCCTAATTCGGGTTGTCGAAGTAGATAAACAGGATATGAATACCTGATTGTTTTCCAATCCATTGTTTTTATTTCTTCAAAGTAGTAATGATCTGCAAGACTGGGAAAAGAATTTATAATCCTCCACAAGTCACCTCCTATGACTATGCCATTTGCTGGTGCCCTTTTGTTCATCTTGGAACAAAAGTTTAAGGTTGGTCCAAAGAGATCGTAGGAAGAACTGGTTTCTCCAGACATGGCCACTTCCAACATGCCATAATCCGCGCTAATTCTATAAGAGATACCCGGAAGCATTTCTTTTTGAAGGTTCGTGTTTATGATAGACCGAGACGATACTAAATTAAGTAAGCATTCTATTGCATCTCTGAATGATTTAATATTTTCTACGTTTGAGGTTTCTGGAAAAAAGAATATGACTCCATCACCAACAGTCTTTAATATTTTCCCATTGTGTTTCTTTACAATGTCTGCAACTTCATTGATAAAGACTGTATAGAAAACCTCTATTTTCTTGCGGTTGTATAGATTTGATGTGATCTGTGTAGAACCAACTATGTCTATAAATGAAATGCAAAAATTTTCCGACTTGCTGGAAAAATTGACTTCATTTTTTTTCAAATTC
>VBPX01000067.1 GCA_005877075.1 Nitrososphaerota archaeon
GATATGTCATCATGACCTCTCTAAATGAACTGTCATATCGTTAACGTTAACGGTTGCAACCTTGATAGTAGGTCTTATTATTTTAGTGACAAAGTGAAATGATTAAAACAGCCTATGCTCCAGATCTAAATAAGAAAAAAACAAGGCCTCCTAATAGTGGCACAGCCGTTTTAATTACTAGGATAGGCCTTATCCTTGGCTAGATTATGATCAATGAATTATAGATTTATCTCCACTTAGGAACACATTGAGTAAATGGAAAAAGAGTAAGCAGACTGAGTAAGATTGGAAAAAATATAGAGAAAAATTTCTTCCACAGATGAAAAAAAGTAAGGCAGTTAATAAAATTGAACAGTTGCGTCAACGTTCAAAGAATGGGGAAAGTATAACACTTCTATGTTAGTGTAAACCAGAATTGCATTGTCACCGGTATATTATAAAATCATTAATTAATGGTTCGAATACAGTCATTGAGAGTGATTAAATGAAAGATAAAATTTATCTGGCTTTAATCGCAAGTTCTGGGTTGATGGTTAAAGAATGAATGAAGAATTTCCGATTAGAGAGGAGGACGAGGAACGAATCAAAGATGATTTTAGGTCAATTAAATTTCCTTGTATTAGATGTGGTTTTAAGGACGTAGAAATAAATGAAATTCAACCATATGCTGGCGGAATTAATTTCCACGGTGTTGGTCAGGCTGCAAATCCTAAAAAGGATATCGAAACGACATTTTACGTCATCGGACTTTTATTCTGTAGAAGGTGTAATCATAGATTTCACGTGAAAATATTAGATCAAGGAACTCTGAATACGAATGTTTATTTCGACAATATGTTAACTTAGAAGCATAGTCAAGTTTACAGCTGAGCAAAGAAGATCTCCCTCTCCTCTATGTGATTTAGGCTTTAAATTGATTAGTTCACGATATGCAAATGCGTTATGGGTCGAACAGTTCCTTCGTTTCGAATTGCAGCAGAAATGGAAAGAAGGAAGTGGAAACCATTTAGAGGTCTATTGGATAAGAAGGAGAGAAAGATATTTGATGAAATGTTTTCCTATTCTCGATTGTATAATTCGGCATGTAGCAATGCTTGCAGACCTGTCTTAATACATCCAATCCTTATGTCAATTATATTTGAACATTACAAGCAATTGAGAAAATTTGAATTAATAGATCATTAAAGAATTTTTTTGTCTAAGTAAATGATTAAATCTTTTGTTGATTATTGGTTATTATGGAGTATATAGAAGCGTGGAATTATCGCCTTTAAGAAGGATAGTTAATAAAAAATTTGTTGTAACCTTTATCCTGTCTACCCTTATCTTGATTATTTCAAATGTTAATGGTTGTTTTGCTTTGCAATATACAAACTATACTAGCAACAAATCTCAAATTCAATTCCAATATCCTTCCGACTGGTTAATTAAAGAAAAGGCAAATAGATTTGAAGAAGGGTCTGACATAGATATCTCGAAAAATAATATAGCAGCCGGGAAGATAAGAATTCACTTCATTAATGATTTGTTGGAAACTTTTGGCTCAACCAATTTGGACTCTGTATTCACTCATTTTTATGAGGGTCATACCACTGACGACTCTAAGTATGAATATCAGACGTTAGAATCGCCATCATTTGTTAATATAGATGGTCAAAGGACTGGTTCTTTTCTCATGACGTTCAAGCAAAAAAATGAAATAGATCCTATTATAGGTGCATTGCAATATTGGATCACATTTGTAGGCAATAATGGCTACGTAATCGATTTCATCTCAACTTCAGAGAATTACGGTAATCCAGATAACATTGAGATTCGTGACCATTTTATCAAATCGATAAACTTTCTTGGATTGAATAATATTACTGATACCAGTGGGCGCATCTCTAGTGTTAGTACATTTGCAGAATAAATAATGGACTCGAATTATTTATAAGAGAATCTTGTAATAATAGGTGATCTTAATTAATATTAACCTAGATATGGTTGACCGTCTTTACTATGGTAAGGAGCGTTACCCTGTGATCCTCCTTGTCTCCTTTCTTATAAAACATAAACACATTCAAAGTTTTTAGATGATTTTAATTTATCATATTAGTGTCGGAAGATGAACTGTTATTTTGGGTTTTGAAATTTAAGTTCTCCACTACTACTGCCTGGTGGAAGAATATCCTTATCCATTTTCGGGGTTATTGGATTTTGCAAGGAAATTTGATTCAGATCCATAATTAATTTATTTATTCCTTGAATTTATAAACTTCATTTTCTGAATTATTCAAACCATAAAGAAGATGATTATATGCACTTGCCATAGGGACTAAAATCTCTCTCATTGTTTCAGAATAATGATCACCACCAGTCCAATGAGGGAGTTAAGGAAGTAAAAGTTAACAATTGATAAGAGGAAGTTAATTTGATTCTGTAATCAAGAAACAAACCCACCAATTGTTTTAGACGATACAATTTATAGGTACTACAAAGTATAAAACGGCTTTAGAAGATTGTATAATAATTTATGAATTACTAATTTTTTCTATCCAAACTCTAAATTGTATTGTCAAAGATCATTATTCTCTTAATTGTGGTTGTAGATCCCAAAATGGTGAATTCTAGTACAATACACTGATGGGATACAAAAATTGCTTGATGAACACAACAGCAATGTCAGGACGTTATTCGAAAGTCCTTCACCATCATCCTAGCCACCTGAATAATTAAAGTAATAACCTAACCTTTTTTGTTTATTTATTTGGTAACCTTTCACAATTAATTTATTTACTTATATTTGTCATACAGAGATATAGAATAAGAAACCCCTACAGATATTAAAATTATTGTAGATAAATCAATCATTTACTTAGTCACCAAAATAATTAATCCGATTATCAAGGTCGCTGCACTTAACGTTAACGATATCACAGTCCATTTCGACAGGTCATTACATATCATATTTACTTATTGAATAAATTACGGCGAAATTCCTATCGCTATTTCCACTCCCATGTCTTGTCTGTGAAATTTCCCTGAGCATCAACCTGCGCCTCGAATACTCCGACTATGTTATTGAGGGAATCCAATTTGCCCTCTGAACTTGCCTCAAAAAATATCGCTCCCCGCCATTTTAGAAGACCTGAGGCATCAACCCTGCCAATTCCCTCACCAGTGTATGTCGCGATGTCCCCGTCTTCAGTCGTTATCAGACCATTACCGACTCCATGAAGTACTCCTTTAGACGTTGGGTTGGCAACATACGTCAGTATTTCGGTTACTTGCACACCCTTAAGACTGCCGCTCGCCAATACGCTTGTCTCCATTGTAGGACCTTCAACATCAATCACTCTTTGACTAGAAATTTTACCTTCCATCTCTCCGATTAATTCACCTAACATGAGATTTTCAAAAGGATCACTATACTTAAGTGTACCTTAGCGAAACTTACGTTAAATGCTTAAAAAAATACAGATATGATTAATCTCATGACAAAGTAATAACGTCATTAGGACTGCTTATGCTAAAGACTTAACATTAGAAAGAACAAACTTCATACGATGATCTGTTAGATGCATTATGCTTAAGTTTGAAGGGTTATAATATTAAATAAAAGTTATTTTTATATCATTCTGAATTATGAATGATTAGAGATTATCTAACCGAAGAGTTAGAAAAAAAGGTAATTGAACGTTTTAATTCTATAGATTTTCATTGTATTTTCTGTGACAATCCTGATCCCTTGGAAAAGAGTAATGTCCAAAGTGAGCAGGATAGACTGAATTTTCATCCTCCAGGACAAGATATGTCACCATACAATGATTTTAGAACAGCCCTAAGAGTGATTGCTTTTTTAATTTGTCCTCAGTGCAAAAATAAGTTTTTTGTTAAAATTCTAGATCAAGGGAAAATAAAATAAAAATTATTCATTCAGGCTTTCTATGGTGATGATGAAGGAGAATTGAATAATTCGATGACACTGCTGCTGTATTCATCAACCAATGCTGGTATTTTTTCAGGGCTGCCTAGGGCTGCGTTTAATACTTTATTTTCAAATTCATCTGTCAGTTTTTGGAATTCAATTTGTTTGACCCTGACGGACCCGGGTCCTTTGCACAAACGGTCTCCCTCTGTTATATTGCTCCAAATACATTATATTCAGAAGATGAACTATTTTCGTCGTGAACAGAAGCTTTTACCTTACACTACACTTATTACTTGATATCGTCTGTAGACATACAATGGCCTTAGATAAACCTCGGGTAATGATAGTCCTAGAGGATAACGATGCCATTACAAACTTGGCAGGCTTATTGTGGCTAAAGTGTTATGAGGTCTATAAAGCCTCTACAGCCGAAGAATGCTTATCAAAAATTAGTGAATTGGGAAACCGAAAGATACATGTTGTAATAATAAGCCAACAAATAGCACTCGATGGGAGAGCGATGTTAATTGTTAATCTGAAAAGGACTAACGGTGAGACAAAAATACTGGTCGTAGCAGATGAAGATACTGATAAAACTAAGATATTAGATTATGGCGCAGATGAATTTACTCTCAAGCCAATAAGTCCTGAAAACGTCGCAGATAAGTTGTTCATGCTATTAACTCGTGAAGTTGTTTCAGATAATAGATAATCTGTCTGATGTCTTACATCATCCTGATATGTCATAATAAAATATTTGTAATTATTCATCAAATATATGCTAGTAATCCGTTATCGATTTAACAACTTTAGTTTTGCATCGTAATTTAAACTAAATTTCAATCGTGTTTAGAACGTCAGTTTGGAAGATTTAGACATGGAATCCATAACTAATCATACTTTAATATCATATGTGGGACAATCAGCTTGTATGGAAGACCCAAACCACCATTATTCCAGCTTTGATGATATCTCTAATGATTTAGTCCCTCAATTACTTAAATTACCTCTAGGTTATCATTGCCTTATTTTATATCCTAATATTGAAACAATACGAAAAATTTATGCTGAATACATACGCCTTATGATTGAAGAGAACGATGTTGCAATTTTGTTTCTTCCCTACTATGATACAACAGATAAGGTGAGACAAGAGTTAGTGATGAAAGGATTGGATGTAAGAAAATTTGAACAAAACAATTCTCTAACACTGATAGATTTTACCAAGGTAGTTGATAACCCATACTTGGGTTTACCTGCTGCATTTGGTCTAAAGGAGTTTGTAAATAAGATTCAGGCTTATGATAAGAATAAGAATCTTGTTGTTATTGCAGATATGTCAATATATAATCACTCCAAGAATATCGATGATCTCTTAAGGTATGAAAGCTTATCAGATGATGGTTATTGTAACCAAAATTGGAGACAACTATGCTTGTATCACAAATTAGATTATCATTTAATGTTTGCAGATGAACAAAAGCAAAAGATCTTTGATTATCATAAAGATAAAGTCATAGTAATTTAGTTTTGTGCTCTTCTAACTGGTAAATATGTAGCTGATTATCGACCTCTTTAACCAAATCTTTTAACATTATAGGTTTCTGAAGAAAGCCATTTATTATTTGCGTTTCAATATACTGCTGAAATAATTCATCGTCAAAATCAAAGGCAGTCATTAAAACTGTTCTGACTAAACGATTCATATTTTTTACCTTTTTAATTAATTCCATTCCATTAAGTCCAGGCATTCTTAAGTCAGATATTATCAATACATATTTTGTTTTATTAATCATTATATGTTCAAGTGCTATTATAGGATCTGTGAAGGTAAAAATTGTGATACCACTAACAACACCTAAAGCGTCACGAAAAAGCTTAGTGATATCTGCTTCATCATCTACTATGGCTACAAGCCTGTTTTTAGAGATCAAATCCTAACAACCTACTACCACTCCGATGATTCCTCAGGCTCCATATTTTGTGCTAATCTAATATAAATAAATTAACCCCTCTTCAGAAACTGATATGAAGGAGTAATTTTAATAAACTAGAAAATAAGTAGGAAAGCCATGTCCTAACAAACATCCTGGCTCCAGAGAAATATCATCTTCTCATGGCCATTAGTGCCCGCTAATGACAATTCCACACGAATCGCTAATTCCGTTATAACCGATAATTACACAAAACTAATAATATTTGTAGGTTTAATTTTAGACTAAATGTGCAGATATCACG
>VBPX01000123.1:0-1176 GCA_005877075.1 Nitrososphaerota archaeon
CGGACTCTGGCGTGAACAGCTTTTTCTCCTTCTCAATGGCATCCATCAGGCTCATAGACAATGTAACATGCGCAGATCTCCTTAACAAACTTATGCAATCCTTTTATAGAAATCTCGACAGCCTAATCATTTGAACTCGGCTTCCATATCTTTTCCATCGCTTCATCTGAACCTAATCCACCATTATTCTTGATATCGTGCATTACCGAACGTACTTGTACAAAGCCAATTAGTTCGTGCTCTAGCCCCTGAATATATGGTTCCGCTGGATGTATGCCCGCATTCCTTGCTCTGTGTACCTCTTTTTTCTTTTCATTAATCATGCCTTCTAGAATTATTTCCAGCTTTTCAAAAGGTTCCATACTGCAAGCTGAAACGGGCTAGTTATAATGGAGCTGGCACCCTACAGGGAGAGGGGTATCATGCAACTCTACGTTTGAATTAGGGCTATCTCATTCTCATTAGCTGATCGTCTTAGTTTGTTCCCAATAAATTTCGCTTATGGTAGGCTTATTATTATTGCAAATCTTTGTAATTGATGGTTGAACAAATATCACGTAATTGCCATCATACTGCTTGTTTCATTTGCTATCTTGGCTGCACTTGTCTCGATAAAGGATTCTCCAATAACTGCCGCAGATAATGTAGCTTTTGTTGCCGTAAACAATTCTCACATTCCTTCATTAAATGGATTCATGATTTTGCTAACACAATATGGCAGAGAAGTATTTTGGATTGTAACTTCTATCATTTTGTTCATATTTGGTGGATGGTTTGGCAAAAAAACTGCTGTTATAATAGCGATATCTATGCTTGTACTGATACCAATAGGGTCTCTTGCCAAAGAATTGGTAGCGAGAGAGCGTCCTATTATTCCGCAATCCGATTCCATCTTTGCTTCAGAAAGTGATAGCTCATTTCCATCTGGTCATGCCACCATAGTAAGTACTGGTGCTGCTGTAGTGTTGGCACTATTCAGGAACACTGGTAGAAAACTAGCCATTTCTATAGGTATTGCAATTGAAGCTTTGCTAGTTTGCATATCAAGAGTTTATGTTGGTGGACATTATCCGACTGACGTTATAGGGGGAATCCTTCTAGGAGTAGGAGTATCTTTTGTATTCGTTGGGTTCGTGTTTAAGATAGAAAAGATGCTGCTTCCCATAGCCAAGGTTT
>VBPX01000123.1:1202-2632 GCA_005877075.1 Nitrososphaerota archaeon
GCATGACCCGAAATCAACTCCATGTCAGTTTCACCCCGATTTTTTACCAGTGTCGGATTGAAGGCTATCCTAATCTGTCGTTGTTCCTACGACACTTGCGACAGAGAAGGGAGTAAGCCGCGATAGTTACTTTCGGTTTAGATATTCGTCATTGATGACCTGGTATGATAAACCTAAATTTTTTCAATGCAGAGCTTGTTTTCCCGTAGTACAAGTCTGACCTTCTTTCCGGGCTCAAGCTTCATCCCTTCCCTTACTGCCTTCGGAATTGCAAATCCTACAGAGCTTCCCCACTTCACAAGCGTTACATCAAACTGTGCTGACATCTTATCCTGAACTATATCCATGTCTATATAAGAATAGAATCTAGTCCTTAATATAGTCTACCATTTAGTATGGCGTAAGATATCTTTAAGTAACGGTCTTATCTGTATCTATATTGGTGTATAGATATGGCAACTAGCCTTATCGCCGTCAGCAACGGCATGGAAAAAGAGCCGTGGGTCGCGGCAACGACCCCACAGCTAGGGAACGAACTTGCAGACGAGACAAAGAGCGGTGCAGGAAAATTGCGGAAATACAACGGGGAACTAGGTCCGATTGTCGAACGCGACATCAAGCTCAGGCTACCTGAGAAACTTCTTCTCTTCCTTGAGGAGGTGTCGAAGGGGTATGATCCAGAGTGGACCATTGACCAAGAATCGAGCTTTGTGATGCTCACTGAAATCGTCATGATGATCGCAAATAGCGATAGCTGCCCGATACTGACTGAAGGTTACGAGGGTTCCTTGACTCTCCAGGAGCTCTTTGACAAATACGGGCTGACTGACCAACTCCTCGAGAAGATTGCAAGACCAGAGTTTCTAGATGCGATTGAAGAGGCTGTGCGGTGTTAGAATTGATGACAACAAGAAAAAATAAAGTGAAGGGCAAGGGAAAAGCCCTTCACGGAAAGAGAAGCAATAGAAAATTGCTGAAATACATTGAGCTCGACCATGACAACACATTCACGGTTAGCACCAATAAAGATGAGCGGGACCACTATACCTTAGGGGAGCTCTATCAAGTAACCAATTACAAGGAAGGCGATCTTGAATTCGTCTTTACTGGAGTCAAGAAAATAGTTGCTGACATAGAGCTAACACCTGAGATCAATGATTTGCTTCAGAAAGTCGTTGCACACGATGATATCCCGAAAGTAGAAGCCTATGTAGCGTGGGCGATCTTACGGAGTTTAGAGGCAGATGTCGACTATATTTTTCAGGGGAAGTTGAGAGAGCAATACATCGCGGTAATTGAGAAAGCCGAGAGGGATTTGAAACCATGACCGACTTAGTTGGCAGCGTTGATCTAGACAAGCTCAAGCCTGGTGACCTGCTCAGGGTTGTGCCACATGGAAAGAAGGACCTCCGACTTGAAAAAATCGAGGC
>VBPX01000123.1:2649-3690 GCA_005877075.1 Nitrososphaerota archaeon
TAGAGTATGGCTTACACGAGCTACGCTGTTTGACAATCCACTCGATGAGGAAATTCTCGAGACTCTTGATGAAGTAATGGAAGGATGGATAGGCGAAGCTGCAGGAGACGAGTTCGAAATAGTCTACAAGGACGCAATGCATCGAGCCAGGAAGGGCAAGGCCAAGAAATGACTTGTCGAAATATCTGTGAAAGGATTGGCATAGAGCATGTATTCCATCCCTATGAAATAGCTCTCAAATATTGCAGACGCTGCGAAACATTCTTTGATTTGGAGGGTTATCACTGTCCTTGCTGCGGGCTGGCTCTAAGAACGACTCCAGCACTCAAAGGACCATCAGCCTGCGAATAATACCCTAGGGCAAAATTCCCTAGGGTAAATGAAATTTTCATGTAAATGGGCAAGTTCCTTCCTGGTTTATTCCAAATCTTCAGTCTGGCATTGATCCTTATCTTCTGGTACTTTCTCGCTACAAAGACGAGTATCAATGATTTTGCCATGGCTATCCTGACTACCTATGTCATGGTTTCTGTCGTTGTCTTCGTGAAGAGCAGGATCTCGAGGGCCAAGGCCGTCCACCTCTAACAATTTTCATATGATGAGCGAACAAGAGAAGCAATTCCTTGATGAAGATTTCTGTAGTAGGTTTGGCATCCAAAGTTTCGAGATCTCGCCTGAATTCATCGACCTTGATTCGGGGTTCCTGGGCGAGCTTTCTGAGAGCCTCCAGGCAGGCTATGACCAATCACGGCCGATAGTAATCTCCCAGTCCAGCACAAAAGAAATAAACGGAATCGTATTGGATGGAAAACACAGGCTTATAGCAATCTACAACCTGGAGCGCAAAAGAATCGATGTAACACCAATGATCGTCCATCGAAAGGTTTCCTCGATTGAACAGGTCAAGGCTATCACAGCAGACTTTGTATTGAAGTCAAAGAGCAAGAACAACAAACTGGCTCAGAAAATCATTGATGATTGCCTGACTGGAATCGTCGAAAAGAAAGTCAAGGAAAAGATGCCGGAATCAAAGATTCCCGG
>VBPX01000068.1 GCA_005877075.1 Nitrososphaerota archaeon
ATCACTTTGAGTGTAGCATGGACGGTTCTGACTTTGTTACCTGCATCAGCCCATTCATTTTTCCCAACTTGTCTGATGGTAAGCATGTCTTTATGGTACAGTTTGTAGACGCTAATGGTAACAAGGACGAGTCACCTGCTACCTTTGTTTGGGAAATAAAAAGATAAACAAATTCCCTCATACTTTTTATGATTAAAGAAGTAATAAAAAAGTTCCATTTCCATTAATAATTAGCAGATATAGGACATGGATAGCTCCTCAAGAGTATGAAAGTGGGATGATAACTGAAAGGTGAGGTAAACAATCTTTGTTTAAAATATACTGATAATAACCTTGGAAATTTCGTTTTTTAGGTGTGATTTATATTATGATTTAGATTATGGCAGATATGAAAAACCAATAATTGGTTTTATAGCGCAGAAATGGATATCTTGCCATAAATATAAAGGGGCCGGTGGTCTGTGGTCTAGCTTGGTTAAGATACCGCCTTGACATGGCGGGGTTCGAGGGTTCAAATCCCTTCCGGCCCATACCGATAATAGTGCTTTTTAGTGGGTTTCACAAATAATAGAGTGAACACAAAATATTGCAAAAAACTGACATAATAAAAGAATCAGAATTAGACCCTTGGATATTATTTCTCAATGCAATGAGAACGCCAATGACAAGGGATAGATATCAGACGAGGCTAGCGAAATTTTTTGATTTCATTGGGAGACCAAGAAACACTCTAGAAGATAACGCTAGGACGTTTGCTAAGAAAGGAAAAAAAGATGTCGATTGGGCGCTAAGTAACATCGTGAAGTTTGTGTACCACCAAAGAGAACGGGTTAATAAAAAGGAAATATCTGGTGGTACAGTCAGAAATTATACTAAAAGTATCAAGCTATTTTGCGAAATGGCAGACATACCCATCCAATGGAAAAAAATAACCCGTGGACTACCTAGAGGTAAAAAATATGCTGATGATAGAATTCCAACTCTCGAATAGGTAAAAAAACTGAAACGCTTTTTAATCAATAAACCAGGTATGTCTCTGATAATAGAATATTTATATTTAAAATAATCCTACTGCTGTATAATTATGAATGCTGCATTAATGGTGTCAGCTATAATAATGCTAGGTATTGAACTATCAGGAGCAGCGGCAACATCTGATTCGAATATACTACAACAACAGAATCACTCCTTTATTGCATTATTGTCTGGGAATAACGTTATACCTGCTGTGAGTACAAATGCAACAGGTATCGTTAAATTTCAGGCTAATGCTTCTAATATTAATGAATTATACTATGAAATAAACCTAACAAAATTACATAATGATGTGGCAAGGGTTGACGTTTATCTTGGTAACAAAACTGAAAACGGCCGCAGTGTAGTTATATTATATCAAACAACCATAAATCCTTCAGAGATTTGTTGCAGATCAGTTGCTTCAGAATCTGAAAGGAGTAAATTCTTCTTCAATGGAACCATTTCTACTCAAAACTTAGAATTTGGACCATTGGCAAGTAGTAAAAATATAACTGATTTAGATGAGCTTTTTAATCGCGGTAATACGTATGTGGAAGTAGATACTTATCAACCTAAATCTTTAAGTTTCTCAGGTAGTGACAGTGAAATTCGTGGCCAAATAATGCCATTTGCATCAAATTCCACAAGCGCAACAACTTTACCACCCGTTCAATTAGAACCCGTTAAGCCGCAAAATGATAATCAATCTAATACTACGTCTGTGAATGAAGATTATTCAACGAAATATGTACAATATGAGGATACCAAAAAAGGGTTTAAAATAGATCATCCACAAGATTGGAAAGCCGTCAGTTCTGATTTGAGAAATAACGCTGTAATCGCATTTAATCCGCCTGATAAGATCGTTGAAGTGGATGTAAAATTACTTCCGCGAACGAATAGCATGTCCTTAAAAACATTCGGAGACCAATATAAGAAAATAGACGGCTTGCATCTGTCATCTTATTATCAAAATGCCACCACTCTACTTGCGGGACAACCTGCAATTAGGGTAGAAGGAACAGTAATTACTTCTCCAAATATTTTGCAACAACTAACTGGGCAAGGATCGACTACACACAAAATCCTAACAATGGTTGAAACAGCAAAAGTCCTTTATACAAGTGATTTATTTTGCTAACAAATCCAATTATTCGGATTATTTACCTGTAGTAGAACATATGCTTAAATCGTTCCAACTTATGAACACAAAACCAACCATACAAAAAGATTAGTTTGATTACTAATCTGATTTTCGTTATATCAAAGGATCTCATGACTAAATTATGGATTCACGTTGTAATTTCAACCAACAGGATAAAACCTCTCAGCACACTTGTTCTAATTGAAGCGATTTGATATACTTGTCTTATATAAACAATGTCGACGGACTAGCGCCAAGCTGTTAACATTTTAAACAAAAAGAATAACATTATTTACAGACCTTCTCTAATAATTCCGTTAAATGAACGACAAGAAAGATAATTATGAATTCAATGGAATAAATACGCAAATATTAAACACAGCGTTTGAGTCCATGCGAAGTCTTCCAGAAATGGCAAAAGTAACATTTTCTGCAAAATCAGAATGGAATGGTGGTTTTAGTGTATCAACTACTTCCAAAGACTTTGTTATGGGGGCCAAAATATAGAAAGAAATACTAAATACAAGATGCAATATGATTATCCAAATCAGTTCTCAGGGCAGGGAAGAGGTCCAACCGTATGTGAGTCTTGTATGGTTGCCTTGGGGGCTTGTCTGACACAAAGTATAGCAGGTCACGCAACATCCAGAGGTATCAGGATTAATAGCATTGACATTACTGTGGAAGGTGATCTTGATATGCGTGGTTGGACCGGTATATCTAATGATGTGAGACCAGGTGCTCAGCAATTGAGAGTAATGATGAACATTAAAAGCGATACTGCCTCAAAAGAACAAATAAATGAGTTATATGAAATTGGGAAGAGGTTTTCACCTGCATTTGATACTATAACTAATGGAACCTCAGTAGTTGTAGTTAACCCTTAGTTAAGCACCATAGCTAGTTGGAAATGTTTGGGGATTTCAGCTAATTCTCCACGTTAATTAGAAATTCTAATTACGACCCACATGAGAAATCAGGTTAGTTCCTTCCAAATCTATAAGAATATCATTCTCAAGAACAGTAAGCATTCCAATCTAGAACCTATTATTTTTGCCTATTAACTCATAAACAAATTTCACATCTTCAAAAGTTTTCAATTTCTTATCTTCCGGTATTATTATTTTTTTAGTTCTAAATGTATTGTTGGTTAGTTTTCTTAATGCGTCATTCAACTCTTTTGAAATGATAATTTGATCATTATCAGCAAATCCCTCTAGTCTACTACAGAAATTAACATCATCTCCGATAGCAGTAATCTGACATCTAAGAGGAGAATACCAGTATCCAAATAGAACTTGACCAATATGCATAGCACATTTCAAATTGATGTTGGTTGCGGGTTTGTAATCATAATGAGAATATAAAATTTTCAGGTGTTTCTCCTTAATTTTTATGAAATTCGTTTTTAACTCTAAAGCAGCATCAATTGCTTTTGACTGAACTGTCTCAAATTTTTTATCCTGGTAACCGAAATAAGCAAAAATTCCATCACCTATGAATTTATCAAGAATGCCATTATTTTTTTCTATTATCCTTGTTGCTTCACTATAATAATCTCTTAATAGGTATTCTAATTCATGAAATATGGCACCTTGTTTTTTCATTCGTTTTTTCAATAATGCTTTTAATTCTTTAACTAAGCCAGAAAATTTACTTATATCCCAAAATACAATAATGAAATCATTGATGTTGACTCCATCCAACTTTAACTCTTTAATATGTTTATATACGAAAGGATCAAAATGCATACCTAGTTGTTCCTTGGAATAAGGATCATTATCTGTAATATTCTGATTAGCCATATATTTACACCAATTATCTATTTCCATCAAGATAGATTGACAGGTTGGGAATCTTGATATTATATCTCTTATCAAGATCTCTTAATCTTTGAATATTGCTCATACTATTATAGTCTTGAGTAAAAATAGTAATACTGTTAACTTCTGTTCTATGGATTTTACATACGTAATCAATTCGTTCATAATTGTAATTAAATATGATTTCTCCGACTTTTCCAGAGTTTAGATAAAGTTTTTCATCTAATACTTCAATTTTTGCTGGGTCGGGATCAATTTTAATAAAGTACAGTTGGTGAGGTTCATTATCCGTATTAATCCATGTGATGGTATCTCCTTTTTGAATTTTGAGAGTTTGTGGAATATAATTTCTAATAGATTCATTACGCAGAAATTGTGGAATGATTACCTGATGCTTCATTACTATTAATATTATATCAAATAGGATATATTAATAAAGTAAATTATTTTAGGAGTTATTTTATCTACAAGTTCTGTATAGTCAGTCGACCTTCATGCGTTGCGATTCGACTGGTTCTATCACTTAATCCATGTTACTTTTAATGTAATAATTGGCAGATGGCTTGGACGTAGCGATGCTCACAATTGCTGGAAAGATTGCTACTATGGCTGCCTTCAATAATACGAAACCAATATCTGGTAATGTAGTTTCCGGTGTTAAATTGCTAAAGTAGCCACTTACTATGGAACTGCCTGCAAATGTAGTCAAATATATAATTACTGCTGACTTTATTTTTTCCTTTTGTTGACGCGATATATAACCATAATAAGAGTCACGCACTGGTGATATGTCGCACTTGAACCAACCTTCTAGCATTCTTTTTGTTTCTACCGCATCAGTTTCATTCTTATCTCTTAACCATATCATGATAAGATGTTGCCCTACTATGTCTGGACCTCCCGCAAGTTTGGAATGTTTTTTTATCTTATTTTTAACTTCTATTGTTGTATTTTTCATCACGAGCGTCTATAATTCTCATATGAAAAAACTTCTTAAGAAGCACGTAGGTTATTAGCGGTAACAACTTTATAAAGAATTATACTGTTTGAGTTCTGGCAACTTTCAAACTTTGAATTCTTACCTCTCTAAACTGACGTTGTATTTCAACCGCCCCCTGTGATGGATCAAGATAACTCCAACCAGAACATCCTTTAAGAATAATCTAAGCCTGTTTCCTAAAACAGTAAAAAACTCTAAACCTTCAAAAGTTTAAGCAAATTTTGCCTAGGCACGCAAAACATATAATATGACATTATCTCAATAAAGAAAAGAATAATTATTAAATTATATCTACTCATTTCGACTTCACCACTAAATCATCACCACTATGTGCTGGTCCTGCGAGATTTATGTCTCGAATGACAATGCGGTGATCTGATATAAGCAATTAGAAATTCTAAATACGACCCATCTGAAAAGCTAGATTCGTCCCTTCCAACGTAATGCAGAATTGATGCTAGCCATTAATAACGACTTAATTTAGATGTGGATTCACATTGTGAACAATATCAATCCTTCCGTTCAAAAAGTAAAATGAAAAGAACTATACATGCATTAGCATAGAATTGAAACTCCTCTTCTGCTAGTTTTAGGATTTTAAAATTTATTAATACTATTCTTCATATTCTTTAATTACTGTAGTATCAAAACAGGTATGTTTATGTTACTAATTATTTTTCGTGCATCACTGAAAAGGGATTTCATCCAAGAATCTATATGTGAACTCCTTAAGACTATCAAATCGTAATCTCCCTCTCTAACCTCTTTGACTATTTCTTCTATAGCATCGCCCACTTTGAATTTATAGGAAATTTTATTTTCACAGCCCGCTTCCTTGCATCTCTTTATCTTTTTTTCCATTTCATCTATTATCTCTCCTTTAACCTCTCGTTTCATATCTTTATTACTCATGTTATCTTCAGTAGAACCTTGTACTGAGACATCTTCCATTCTCTCAATATCTTCTAAAATTCGTAAAATTAGTAATTCTGCTCCTGAGTATTTGGATAGAGACACAGCATAGTTAAGTACTTTATTTGATTCATCTTTTCCATCATCAGTAATTAGGATTTTACTCAATGAAGGAAGTTTTTCCTTTGAAATTGAATTGTTTTGATATGTAACGCCGGATTCTTCTGTTGGTTTTAAGTTTGCTTTTTCATAGTCGGAAGGGTCTTCATATTGCTTATCGGTAGTCACAACTTTTATCTATACGTAATAGAATTTAAAGATTATAGATATTTTTCTGAGGTCTTGCTTCCGTTCTATGTATATGCTGAGTAACGTTAGTCCCACTACTGTAGGTAATCAAAGACCAATTATCATGCCATTAACAAAGTAACCATTGGCTTCATTATATGTTTTACAGTTGCATCATGGATGATGTTAATTGGTACTGTATCAAAAGCCCTTGCATTATCTTTTGGCATACAACATATGAGCGATTATCCAAATGATAGCATGACATACACTCTAGTTCTCTCAAAAATCCGACTTTAGCACTAATATCGTCGCGCATCCCTTCTGGGTAAAGTATAAAAAAGTAGCAACTATCATTATTTTCTCTATACAATTTTGCGAATGGCATGTTACTACTGATTCTCTAATGGATTAGGTGGCTAAGAATTGATACAAAATGGAAGAACAATATGAGGTTAGAATATATGCGCATACGCAATTTGCAAATGCCCAAAGGTCAGCACATACGAAGGGAAGATACTTGAAGATTACAAGGGTTTATTGAATTTCATATATTATGTACAAATGAAAGAATATTTTAATAGCTGATATTTCCAAGAAAGCTGGAATGTTAAAAAGTATCAATTTTAAAACAATCATGATACTATTAGTTTTCTTTTCTATGCTACTACTTAGCTACCTACATGAAGCTAAAGCTTATACATCAGTTGTTGAGCCAGGAAGTGGAAGAGGTATTCTTACTTGTCCTACAGGCGAGGAACATAAAGGACCTATCGCTTTTGAAGCAAGATCTATTGCATCATCTATGACAGGTGACTGGGATATTTCAACACCCAGCGCTTCAGGCTCAGGTGAAGTGTTTAAATCTGGTGTTATTAGTGAGGTCAAGATATCACCCTCAGGCGAATTTTTCCTCAGAGGTAAAGAAATTACTGATGATATCTGTGGCAGTTTGGGTAGTGTATCTTCTATACCCATTGAAATAATGGGACAATGCGTTCCCGCTGGTGGTCCATTAACCACAGTAAATTTTAGGTCCTCTACTGGAGAAAGAGCAGATTTTCCTTCCTCACCTACTTGTACATAACAGAAATCAGGGAAAGCTAGATTGCTGTCCGCTCTCTAACATAGATCATCCAATGCATTGGATTTCTAAATTAGATTACATACACTAGTGTATTGCATCCCTTCCGGTCCACTAAACTTAGTACTTGTACAAGGATTCACATTGTAAACAAATTAAATCCCTCCAGATCAAGGCAAAAATGATTCTACTATAATCATAAATTTAACATGCACTGCGAGTAGGCAGAGCCATAACCTGTTAAACTTTTCTTTGATTCAATTTGCTTTGAAAATATAACTTTAGTTTTTATTTAATTTTATTTCTTATAGATGCAATTTATTCCTCAAAACTATTAGTAGATGTCTCACGATAGTTGAAATAATGGAGCCTGTCATTCGTCGCTTAAGAGAAGATGAAATTAAAGAAGCAGATACAGTATTTAGACTTTCTTTTGGCACATTTCTTGGATTGTCAAACCCTATGAGTTTCTTCGGGGACTCAGATTATATAGGTACACGCTTTAGGGCGGATCCATCATTATCTTTGGCTGCTGAAATCGATGGAAATTTTGCAGGATCAAACTTTATTGCAAATTGGGGCAGTACAGGAATTTTTGGGCCGCTGACAGTGCATCCTGATCTTTGGGACAAGGGTATTGCAAAACTTTTGTTAGATAAGACAATGGAGATCTTTAAAAAACTGAAAACAAAACACATAGGACTCTTTACATTCTCTCACAGTCCTAAACATATTCATCTTTACCAAAAGTACGACTTTTGGCCTAGGTTCCTTACTGCAGTAATGTCAAAACCTGTTAATCCCGAAAACACACCTAAAGAAAGTCAAGAGATGATAAGTTGGACCAAATATTCTGATCTTCAAAAAGAGCGAGGATCAGAGCGGCTTGTTAACTGTTATTGTCTAACAGATTCGATTTATAATGGACTAGATCTCAAGATTGAAATACTGTCTGTTAAAAATCAGAAACTTGGCGATACCATCCTCTTGATTGATAACAAAAATGACAAATTGGTAGGCCTGGCAATATGCCACTGTGGACCAAGAACGGAAGCCGGAAGTAATACGTGCTACGTTAAGTTTGGATTAGTGACTGGAAATGGAGGCCGGTCTGCATCTGCTAATTTTGATAATCTCCTTGAATC
>VBPX01000073.1:0-7316 GCA_005877075.1 Nitrososphaerota archaeon
GAAATCTCAAAAAAATTGCAAATACCTGTAATAGGATGTGGTGGTGTTTCATCATGGCAGGATGTAGTAGAATACATGATTGCAGGGGCATCAGCTGTTCAGATAGGAAGCGTTCTGGGAACTTCTGGACCAAAAATCTTTAGCCATATCACTAAAGGTTTAAAAAAATATGCAGAAAAGAAAGGACTGAGAAATATTAGTGAGTTAATAGGAATTGCCCACAAATATCAATAAGGGAAGAATTGTGCAGATTGAGCAAACTATCGCAGAAACGCCAACCGTTAGAACATTAGTATTTAAGGACAACTTGAGTTATTCTGCGATGCCAGGTCAATTTTTGATGGTTTGGGTTCCACGTATCGAAGAAATCCCGATGAGTGTGATGATAAATTCCAAAGTCGGCTACGCAGCAGTTACGATTAGAAAATTTGGATTTGGTTCTACAGCTTTGTTTGAAAGAAAAAAAGGCGACCTTATTGGTTTACGAGGTCCATATGGAAACAAATTCACATTAAGAAAAAATTATAAAAAAATATTGATAATAGGGGGTGGAACGGGATTGGTTCCGCTATTAAGATTGGCTTCTGACATAAGTAAGAAAAAGATTAAAAGCACCATGGTTATTGGGGCCAGAACAAAGGAAGAGGTTTTCTTTGAGAAACAAGCGAGGAAAATATTAGATAAAACTGGATCCTCTCTAGTTGTTTGTACAGATGATGGCAGTTACGGAGTTAAGGGAAGCACCGTTAATGTAATGAGTAAGTTGGCTAAAGATGATACATTTGACTGTGTCTATACATGTGGCCCTGAATTAATGATGAAAGGAGTTCTTGAATTATCAAATGAATTTTCATTACCTATTCAAGCGAGTCTCGAAAGATATATGAAATGTGGCATAGGTATCTGTGGCAGTTGTTGTCTTGACAGTTCACTTGTTTGTCAAGACGGTACGGTATTTAATGAAAATCAACTCTCAAAGTTGTTAGATTTTGGTATCTCTTATAGAGATAAAGATGGACAAAAAATCTACTACACTTGAAACACTGAAATCAAAAATTGTCTTGGTAATTAAAAAATATAATTGTTATTACAATGGCCTTATGAGAATATTGTTCTTCTTTGTCAATATTTATCAATCTTTGAAATAGTCATACTTATCTAGTTAGTTTTTATCTATATGATTAATTAAATTCATGTTCTAATATGAAGAATCGCTCAGAAATTGAAATAATGGCTGCTATCCTAAATGCAGCTGTTTCAAATTGGGAATACAAAACAACAATCATGATTAATGCTGGTGTATCACATTCTCAATTAACACGTTATCTAATGACTGCGGTTGATAAGAAATTAATGGAATATTCTGAAATAACTGGATTGTACAGAACTGCTGAAGCGGGATTGATTTTCATAAAAAAACATGAGGAGATGTGTCGGATCTTTCCAGCAATTTCTGATTTGCCTGAAGTATCACATAACGATTATGTCATAAATGAATCACTAAATGAATAAACTAAAGGGATATGAATTTTTTAGAAAGTTAATTTTATGACGCAATAAAAACTATGATATCTAGATTAACAAGGCAAAATGTTGAAATGAATTAGATGTCTCATTGGTATTTTTAGATTTACTAATATACAGTAATAAACCTGATGCGTATTTCTCAAATTTAGTAAATTAAAATTTCCAATTTTTATCTCATTATCACTATGGTTGATAATTGGTTCTGAATGCATTGAGTCACATTCTATTACTTGATGTTATTTGATATTTGATTCTACTTTTGAGTTAATGTAGTCTGCAAATTCAGAATGCTTGAACAATGAGTAAAATTTCAGATTATTTTCTATGAGTAAATTTTCGTTGGATTGCCTATCTATTACACACATTATATTAACAGTGTTAATTCTTTGACTGCGTAAAGCAGTCACCGCCTCCAATACACTGTTTCCAGTAGTTATCACATCATCAACAACTACTACTGGGTCTTGGACAATCCCTTCAATCCTTTTTTCAAGCCCATATGTTTTTACACTCTTTCTTACAAAAAAACCAGACACACTGTTTTTTGATTCTAATGGGTAGCTAGAACAGACTATAGTTGTAGCGATAGCGATTGCTCCCAATTCAAGTCCCCCAACAGCTCGTGTCTTGGGTTCAATTCTTTGTATCTCTGTAAGCATTAATTCACCAATAAGAGTAGCGCCTTCAGGATCACTTACTATGGATTTAATATCATAATAGAAGTGACTTTTCTTATTGCTAGATAAAGTTACATCTTTGATGATAATTCCTCTTTCCTTTATGATTTCCTTAAGTCGTATTCGTTTTTCATCGAACTTGGGATCCAAACTTAGGTTGCCACCCATCTTGTATATCTCAATTAATAAAAATCTAACCTTAAGACAATCATCTTAGATCAAATCCTTCTTCAATTCTCTTATATTCTGATTAAATCAGATTTGACTTTACATTTTTTTATCTGGACTATATTTTCAAGCTCATCAAAATTATATATTAAACCTAACAAATAATTTATTGATTAATGTCTAAAAATATCCAGACAGCATTGAATGATTGGCACACCAATGTTGTCAGCCATTTAACTACTAACGATCCTTCAAAATTGGCTGAATATGCATTACACATTTCACGTATTGTAGCATACGAAGATTTGATAATACAAGATGAATTACTAAAAATTGATGAAATTGGCAAGAGAATAATTAAATCAATGAAAGATTTGTCAGAATCTAGGCCTACCCAATTAATCGAAAAAATAAATCATCAACTATACAAAGTAGAAAATTTTAAGGGAAATCGAGACGACTATTACAACCCATCAAATAGCTTGCTTAATGTAGTAGTAAAAAGAAAAACAGGAAATCCGTTAACATTATCGATACTTTATATTCAATTGGCACATTCACTAGACTTTGCACTTTACCCTGTAAATTTTCCATCGCACTTTATGGTAAAACATGTTTTAGATGATGAGCAAAATGAAATAATAATAGATCCATTCAACGACGGAAGAATAATGGACGATTACTCTCTAAAAGAACTACTCGATCATTTTTATCCAAAAATGAACATTGCTCTAACCAGAAAATTGGTCGAAAAGGCATCAAATCCTGATGTCGTAATACGAATGCTGAATAATCTTAAAACAAGTTTTTTTGAATCCCAGGATTTGGATAACGCTGAACTTGTAAATGAAATGATTTTAGATATTAATAGAGATGATCAACATAGCCTGAGAGATAAAGGAATGGTATTTCTGCATAAAAAAAACCACGAACGGGCATTAGAATTTTTTAATCAATATTTAGAAAAATTTCCAGAAGCCAATGATGCAGACACGATCTTAGAATTGATCAGAAAAATCAAGACAAGTGATTTTTGAAATAAATGTGAAATCACTTGTCATATCAAAAATGATATATCTCTGAATGCCTTTTTGTTTAAATTGTTTTGAAAAACGAGTCAGACTCCCTAGATTCAATTTTCAGTGATGGTTCGAGAAAAATAGTAGTTTGTAAGTATGATATTGATTTGAGTAAAAAAACCGAGAATACAATTTTCATACTTTTTGTGGAAGAATCGCCAGGTTCTGCGGGGGGAAGAATTGGGGGAGCAGGACTTCGAAGGATAAGTAGGATTAGCTGCTTTGTTGTTACCAGGGGAACTGAAGAAAAAATTTTCGAAACTCAAAACGATGATGTTATTTCAAATTTTGAGATACCCTTGAGTGCAGTAGCTATGGATATTGAATTGTCAAACGGAACCCCTGAGGTAGTCCAAGGCATTGTGGACGAAGAACTTGTAAATACCTATCTGAATTCGATTTACTAGATTGAGTCTAGCATACGTAATCTAATCTGTTTTTGTCCTGACTTGCTTTTAAATTACCTTAATATAAATTGGGTCATCAACTAATAATTTGAAACTTGATTACTCATAACAGGTCTATAGCAGTATTTGATTCTGGATTAGGATCACTTTCTGTCATTAGAGGGATTAGGAGTGAGATTTCAAAAGAAAATATTATTTATTTTGCAGACAAAAAAAATTTTCCTTATGGCGAAAAATCAATTAATGAACTAGAACAAATCATGGCAGATACGATCAAGATTTTGTCAACTTTATCTCCAAAAATAATTGTTGTTGCTTCTATAACCCCTTCAATTCAAATATTAAGCAAGATAAGATCTATGACTCCAATTCCAGTTGTTGGAGTACCTATCCCATTAAAAGAAGCATCAAAACTTACCAAGAAGAAACACATTGCAATTTTGGGTACTGCATCTACCATTAAAAGTCGCCATCTCGAAGAACAGATTAAATCAGAAGTACCTCAAAAGATATTCGTCACAAAATTTGATGCCTCTCAAATAATAGACCTCGTAGAGAAGGGTATTTTTCTAGAGAATGATGAATTTACATTTAATACCATATCTAAGACTTTGAGAAATTTGGAGGACACAAACGTAGATGTATTGGTATTATCCAGCACGCACTTGTCATTCATTAGATCTCATTTGATTAAGATGTATCCTTCAATTAGAATCATTGATCCTGCAGCTAATGTGGTAAAAGAAATTAAGCAATTTTTAAAAACTAATAATATGTTAAGAAAAAATGGACTGGGAAGAATAAGAATCATTGTCAATGGAGACAAGACAGAATTCGAAAGTTTAATTAAAACCATGGGATTGCCAGGACCAGTTGAAACTTTTCGAACAAACCAATAGTAAGCGGCAATCTCCAATAGTTGCAATCTCAATTATCGATTATGTTAAATATTCATAAATATCCTCTTTAGAAGATGAAAAACCGACCAAACTGGGACACATATTTTATGCTACAAGCTGAAATAGCTAAATTGAGGTCAAATTGTTTGAGTCGTCAGGTGGGATGTGTAATAGTTAAAGACAACAGACAGATAGCTACGGGTTATAACGGCACCCCATCTGGTATTAAAAACTGCTTTGATGGAGGATGTCCTAGGTGTTTAGATAAACTAAATAACAAGATCAAGTCTGGTGAGAATCTAGAAAGATGTTTTTGTACCCACGCAGAAGCAAACGCCATCATGCAATGTGCCCTGTTTAGAACTGGCAGCACAAAGGAATCTACATTATATTCAACATTCGCACCGTGCCTGGAATGTAGCAAAATGGCGATTAGTGTTGGAATTAGTAGAATAGTCATATTAGATTCCTATCCTGAAGATGGAATTGAAATTCTAAAGCAAGCAAAAGTTGAAATCTCAAAGTTAGAAAAAAAAGAACTCAAATTTGAATTCAATAAGCATATTGTAAGTTTTTCACATTAGGAAAATGCTATCCATCGGTTCTAACAGTCATTATCATACTTCATCTGTTTATGTAGAGTCGCTAACTATCAGTAACTCATTTATAAAATAAGTCCTTATTTATAGATGCAAATGAGACCTCTCAAATTCTTCAATTCAAAATTATCCTTGTTCACAGCAATCCTACTAGGCGGAATGATCACATTTAGTATCATCCCCTTTCAAATTTCACTTGCACCTCCACCCGGCAACTTAATGATGGCTGATCCGACTCTCCATCCGGAAAATGTTACGGCTTCACTTAGTAATCTTATACTGGTTACATTCAGTTCAGGTACTGGAATGAGAGTGCCTGAGCCCAATAAACCAATTATGGAAGTTTCGTGGGTTGGCGGGGGTAATTTCAAAGGAACCACGAACGTTTCAGATTTTGGCACTGTTTGGGTAGAATCGGGAAGTGATGGTATACACAGAACTCATGGACAAGGAATGATAATGGATTCCAAGGGTGAAGTGGCTACATATACTATTCAGGCTTTAGGCACAATGGGACCAGACGGGTATTTTAGAAATCATGGTTTAGTGCTATTTAATGCGTCATCAGGAGGAGTATTTTCCTCACTTTCAAAGACCATTGGAATATTCGCTGACGAAGTAAATCAAAAAGGCAATGCAGTAACCAAGATATGGGAACTAAAGTAAATGGCCATAAAGAACGCAATTTGTTTACGATTACAAAGGAAAAGCATTAACTGCTACTGGGGCAGTTAACTGCTGAATTTATTTTCTTACTACATAATGGTAAAAAAAGCTGTCTGAAAGTGGTATAATTCAAAATTATTATTGGCATCAAAACAAAACTACTGCGCTTAGCCCAAACCAACTAAAATTCTACTTCTAGCCGCTTCACTTAAGAGTTCATTTAAAAGATATTATGATTTTGAAATTTATTATCGCGTAATAATTTAAAGGATTATGGCGGCTGAAGAATTTGCGACAGACAATTTACAGATGGATTGAAAAATATACTGGATTAATGGAAACTTATTTGGAAAAGATAACTCCAGATGTTTCTAATACTTGGCGAGCAGATGAACTATACGTCAAGATAAAAGGCAACATGAAATACATGTATGCATTAATGGATGATGATACTAGGTTTTGGATTGCTCAACAAGTAGCACATACTAAGAATACATCAGATATTACTCCATTACTACAAAAAGGTAAGAAGGTTACCAATATGCGACCAAAGACATTCATCAGTGATGGTGGATATAATTTTCACACTGCATATATGAAAGAACTGCATACATTAAGAAATCCAAAAACAAGACACATTATGCATATTAGATTGCAAGGTGACTATAACAATAACAAAATGGAAAGAATGAACGGTGAAGTAAGGGATAGAGAAAAGACAATGAGGGGTTGAAAGAAAATGGATCCTCCTATTTTGAAGGGTTATCAGTTATTGCATGATTATATTAGAGAGCATGACGCATTAGACGGAAAAACACCAGCAGAAAAATGCGGAATTAAAATTGTGGGCAAAAATAAATGGATAACGTTAAATCAAAATTCAGTCTAATCATATTTTCCATTTTTATAATCTTTATTCAATTTTTTAAATTCCTTAAATTCGTCTGGATCTGTACGTTGTTTATCAGTTATGTAATCCGTTTTCAAGAAGGTATTATCATAATATTGGATAACTATTTTTTTAAAATATTGTCGAATTTTATTATTGGTGATTTGTTTCTCATTTATCAGGAATCCTAACCATTCAAGTGTATTGAATAGCCTTTCTTAAAGTAATTCTTTTGCTTCATCGTCCTCATTATCTACCGCACTTAAATCTTTATTAAAAATTAGAAGATCATCTTGAACAACTTTTGATAAATCAAATTGTTTTTTTCTTTACTGGAATTGTAAGTTTTAATAGCATAAATTACAGCAACAGCAGTTGCTATTCCAGCACATATTTCTATAAACT
>VBPX01000073.1:7456-7822 GCA_005877075.1 Nitrososphaerota archaeon
ATTTTGAGAACCATCATTATATGTTATTGTGGTCACTTTCGTTACGGGGTTATAATGTGTTGATACTACCTTCCTAGCAGCATTCGATCCATCGGACAATTACAGGATTCTCTATAGACATAGTTTAATAAGTATTCTTGAACATCCGACGATTTTTTACAGTAACATATCCGCTGAAGAGTTGACAGAACCCAATATAGAAAGATATATTAAAATCATGACCGACATTAGAGTGATGCATAATTCAAGGAGAAATGTGTACGTATGCTTTTCTAAAGAAGAGATAGTGCTTCTGGAAGAATATGCAAGAAAAAAAGGTGCCCTAAATATTAGTCAGGCATTAGAGTCATTAGTAAAAGATTCAAT
>VBPX01000005.1:0-4019 GCA_005877075.1 Nitrososphaerota archaeon
ATCCATCAGAACAAGGATTGAAACTCAAGAGAAGACGGCGAACGTCTTGGATTCTCTCCCTCGTCGAAAAAACTAATCCATCAGAACAAGGATTGAAACTTCTAAACTGAATAAGGCAAAAGAAACATCAGATAGGTCGAAAAAACTAATCCATCAGAACAAGGATTGAAACAAGGTCCAGCTTCGTGTATATATCTATGTGTAAGGTCGAAAAAACTAATCCATCAGAACAAGGATTGAAACTCAAGAGAAGACGGCGAACGTCTTGGATTCTCTCCCTCGTCGAAAAAACTAATCCATCAGAACAAGGATTGAAACAGAGTAACAGGCTAAACGAGCTGGCTGAACTAATAGGTCGAAAAAACTTAAATAGATTTTGAAATTTATGTGTCGATAGTATTTGAATACATTCAGGGCAATTGACCTGTTCTTTTTTTGTCATAGACTTGAAACCAGTAATATCAATTAATGGTAATCGTATCTGATGAAATTCTTTCAGACCTTCTGCATAACATCTTAAAAGAATCCAATATATCCATTTCAATCACTCCTGGCAGATGCTCAATATTGGGCAAATAATTATTTATGGTGTATAGATTTTGTATTCTGACTTCAATCTTGATATCAGTACTTTTCAGATCTTCAGAATCTGATCTATTTATGATTTTTACCGAATTTGCATATTCTCGTTGTTGATCTTCTAAGGGGTATTTTCCAGAGCCCATAGAGTCTTCAATCATTTTACATAATTCCGAAATTTTCATAGATTTTGTAATGATGACGTGATACTTTAATTTATAACATCGAAAAACCTTTTCTCATTTTTAAAATAAAGTTAAATATCAAATAACCTTATTTCACTGGAGAAAGACATTGAGGAGATAATATTATTGCAAAAAAGAATTCCTCATTCTGATGATTATGATCCAATTCTTCTAGAGAGAATGTTATTTAAAATATCCAAACGGTGGATTGCCGGATATTCCAATACTGATGCGATAGCTGATGCAAGAAAATCAAATCAAAATGGAATGTCGGCTATCCTTAACTATCTTGGTGAAGGCAATACTGAAAAATCTCAAATTGATAGGTCAGTTTCAGAATATTTTGCTTTGCTTGAATTGTTGAAGTCTAACAATATTAGAGGAAGTATTTCTGTAAAACCATCTCAAATCGGTCTTAGCGTTGGGTATGATGTCTGTCTAGAGAACTTTAGAAAGATATCTGAAAAAGCAAAACAAACTGGGCATTTCGTGTGGATTGATATTGAAAATTCCACCTATGTACAAGACACCCTATCACTTTATCTTGAAATCTTAAGGAAAAATAGAGATTCGGGTGTAGCAATTCAATCATATTTAAGAAGAAGTCAGAGCGACCTTTTAAATCTAATGGAAAATTCTGCTAGCATAAGAATTGTAAAGGGTGCATATAGCGAGGAGAAAGATAGAGCATATCAATCAAATATTGAAATAAGTCAAAATTTTTCAAGACTTATCAAATTATTATTCAAAGAACCTTCCTACGATGGAATTGTAGCTATTGCAACCCATGACTCAAAACTTATAGATAGGGCATTAGCTCTATCGGATAATAAATCGAAAATAATTCAAAACCTGCAGTTTCAATTATTAAAGGGAGTCCGAGACGAGTTAAAACAGCAATTGGTCAGAAAAGGGCACGTGGTATCGGAGTACATACCATACGGCGAAAAATGGCTGCAATATTCTTTAAGAAGAATTCGAGAAAGAAAAAGGAATATACTTTTACTTGCCAGATCGCTGATACAATCTTGATAGTTCCGATCTCTTAACATGTATCCTCCGATTTTATGATTAGCTATTATTATCCTGTGGGTACATACTTTTTAAAGATGAGTGAGAATTAACAATATGGTTTTTAAGAACGAAGATACTTTCCAGACTTTTCTTGATCGTAAGCAAGAAAATCAATTTCATAATTTATATGAGAAAGCAGTTAATTTGGTTTCTTCTGAATTCGGAAGGACCTATCATGTTATTATCAATGGTAAAAAAGTCTCTACTTCACAAATTATGATCCGCACCTCTCCGGCAGATAGAAGAATCATTTTGGGATATATGCAGAAAGGTAATTCAACACATGCAAAGAAAGCAATTCATGCAGCAATGGAGGCATTTGAAGAATGGAGTACAATTGATTATAAAAAAAGAGTAAAGTTATTTAGAAAAATAGGTACTATTTTGAAGAAACGTAAATTTGAATTATCCGCATGGCTTACTTTTGAAAATGGAAAGAATAGGTATGAATCAATTGCAGATATAGATGAAGCTATTGATTTTATTATGTACTATTCAGATGAGATGGAAAAAAATAATGGATTTGTCACAAAAAAATCTGAAAGCTCAAATGAACAGAATACAAGTATTATGAAACCATATGGCGTATGGGCAATTATTGCACCTTTTAATTTTCCAGCAGCTATATTGGTAGGCATGAGTGCTGGTGCACTTATTACAGGTAACACCGTAATTGTAAAACCAGCCAGCGACACTCCAATAATTGGTTATAAGATAGTTGAAATTATGATTGAAGCAGGGATACCTAATGGGGTAATAAATTTTGTTCCAGGATCAGGTGTAGAAATAGGAAAAACAATCATCGACAGTAACGAAATAGCTGGTGTTGTCTTTACTGGATCACGTGAGGTTGGCTACAGGTTAATGAGTGAATCGAAGAAGACAAAACCTCGACCTGTAATTGCAGAATTGGGAGGTAAAAATGCTACTATTGTAACAGATACTGCGAATTTAGACATGGCAGCTGAAGGAGTAGCCAAAGCTGCATTCTCATATTCAGGGCAAAAATGCAGTGCATGTTCACGAGTATATGTTCAGCGCAATGTTAAATCTCAATTCTTATCAAAGCTTTTGGAAAAGACTAAGAAACTTAAAGTTGAAAATCCCAAAGAGAAAGAAAGTTATGTAGGACCACTGATAAATTTAGATGCATACAATAATTTCAAGAAATATTCTAGATTGGCTTCTAAATATGGTAACATACTTACAGGAGGTTCGGTCATAAGGAATAAGGAATTTAAACATGGTTTTTATGTGGAACCAACGATAGTAGATGGACTACCTATAAATCATCCTTTACTTAAGAAGGAATTATTTGTCCCTATTTTGTGTGTAACAGAATATGATAAATTTGATAACGCAATCAAAATGACAAACGAATCAGAATATGGTCTAACATCTGGAATTTACAGCAACAAGAAAGACGAAATTTTCAAATTTCTACAAGATATAGAAGCGGGAGTTATTTATGTAAACAGGAAAAAAAGCTCTACAACCGGTGCTATGGTGGGACGCCAATCTTTCGGAGGTTGGAAGGATTCTGGAACTACCCCTGAAAAGGTACTGGCGGTAGATATTATCTTACACAATTTATGAGAGAGCAGAGTCAGACTATTGTCAAATAGATTATTGATGAATATTAGAAATACAAGACTTGTAGTCAACAAACTAGTTTGTTATAAATAAACTACTGGTGGGAGTTTTGGCCAATGAACAAGAACAACCAACGGTAACCCACCAGTCAGTGTTTAGGCGTTATTGTACTATGCTCAACAAATTATATAAGGATCTGTAAAACTTTTTTTAAATTTCAGGCAGATATCAAATTGACATCTATAATATAAAACACTCATTTGTATTCGTGAAAATGAAATACCTTTGTAATAATGAAATTTTTAGTTCCTATTAGTAATTAAGTAAACTGTTCAATTCATTGAAACAGCAGTTTTCAAAGATAACAACTTCCTCCACCAATCTTTTGATAATACTTTTGATGATAGTCTTCTGCCTCGTAAAATGTGGTTGCCGGTACAATTTCTGTAACTATTTTGCCCTGAAATCTATTAGAATCATCCAACATTTCTTTTAATTCCCTAGCAATTTTCTCCTGTTCTACAGTATGATAAAAAACCGCAGAACGATATTGAGACCCTATGTCGGGACCCTGTCTATTTTTGGTGG
>VBPX01000005.1:4034-23252 GCA_005877075.1 Nitrososphaerota archaeon
TGGATTATGAATAGACCAAAACAAATCTAGAAGATCTTTATATGAGATTTCTTTAGGATCATATTTTACTTGTACCGCTTCTGCATGTCCCGTTCTATCAGTACAAACTACTTCATAAGTGGGATTTGGAAGATTTCCGCCGGTGTATCCAACTCGTGTTGATTTTACTCCTTTTATTTTTGTGAATGCCTCTTCTACACCCCAGAAACATCCAGCGGCAAATGTAGCTGATTCAAGACTATTTTCGTTCATGATATAAGTTAGGAATTCTTTGCCCTAAAACTTTTTTGCAGATCCCTTCAGATCATTACATGTCTAGAAATTCAATTTATTTATAATAATTATTCTATTGAAAAAATATCATATTCTTAAAAACTAGAGGATTTGTCTTTACTTTATTTTCGTGATCTAATTGGCTTGGATCTTAAATGAAGATGACAACACGGACAAAAAGATCCATCATGAAAAAAATATACCGAACATCTTCTACAATATTTGACTCCATCGCGATAGCTTGCTCCTAATATTCCTATTTCATCACAAATATGTTTGCAGCCCATTCCATAAAATTACAAGGTTCATTTTATAATGGTGAATATACCTAGCAGGGAGTGGGTATTAAGAAGAAACAGAATTTCCAAGACGATAGCCTCAAGAATTTTTCAGAAAACTAATGAGGAAAAATGTAGAGAGAATAATTTCAGATGTATACATTATCTTTTACTAATTTCTTTAATTTGACTAAAGCTTCTGATAGTGGCTCATCGGTGCTAAAAATTATCAATGTGTGATTGCCAGTCTTATTATCGGGCCAGTAGTTACCTTCGCAGTAAGAGCAAACACTATAGTTGAAATTGTATTGGCTAAGAATATTAAAGCCGTTCTTTGGGAATTCGGTTTCGTAATAGCCCAGCCATCCTGGATGCGTTCTCCCATCATTATCGGTACTATTTGTTACTTGATTGGTTGGAGTATAAAATCCCCCCACCACTCTATTTCCTGTAGAAGTCTTCTCCGTTACCGTTATGCTACCTTCCATCCAATTATATTTAGTATCTGTAATTGAGTATTTACCTACTGGTAATTTTATTGAATCAGAAGCATTAGAATAATCCATCTTACCAGAGGTATAAACTACATTTCCAGAACTGTCTTTTATATTAATAGTATGAGGATGCGGCGTATCCCAAGGTGCATCTGAATTAAGAAATGATATGGCTGTCCCTTTGGAGATAACTAAGTGTGTTGGAACATAGTATGGATTATGATCTGTAAGTAACTTATGTTTCTCTTGGGGCCATTTTTCATGAGCTTCATTAGCAATAAGTATTATGAAAGAACCAGCGGACGTGGGTAAATGCATAGTTTCTATTTTAAATACCGATTCAGCCTGTGGAATTTTTAACAACTCTTCTCCTATTGCAAAAGATGTGTTACTAATATCCAATAGTAATATTATTGAGATTGTAATCGTTACAATACCAAAAATAATTTTGTGGAATGTATCCATGTTGAACATAACACCCTCTTTCATAACCCTAGTTTGATTATACAATTAGAAAAGTATTGTAGATATCTAGTTACCAAATTATTTCATTTCATTTTGTGGTCATATGTGTTTCATTCCAATGTGCCACAAATTTTTCCATGTTATCTTTGAAATCCATCCTTGAACGTACAAGAAAAGCGTGTCCAAATTCCCAACCCAATAGATCACATTGTTTACACTTTTTTTCATACCCAGAAGAATAACCATACGCTTCGCCTACTATGCATTCTGAAGGACTATCAAGTTCAAAGTACCATTTCCACCATGCCAAAGAAAATGGAAATGGAAAGCCTTCTTGTCGTAACACCATAATTTTGTTTGCCCAATTTGGCGCAATTTCATCAAAAGTTAAATCCTTTAATGTTATTTGAAACAAGGTTACACCTATATATCATGGATGGATGTTATTAAGTATTAAATTTTAATTATCCAAAACGACCTGCACACAAATAAATTTTGTTATATTCTCATTACATATTTCGCTCAATAATGTAACTAGATTTGGAGATTTTGACCAAAAATAAGAGATTGTAATTCCACAAAAATTTATGTTATAATGTTAGTAATTCGGTTCCACTTCTTAGTCGCCTGAGTATTGAAGTGGAATCTCTTCAATTCCTGTGGAATCTATTACTAAAACAGATTTTGCAAACTTGGCAGGTAAATCTGGAAAGGTTACGTTACCAAAAAAAGTAAAGTCATATCTTAACATATTTTCATCTTTTTCATACTTGGGATTCAATAGCTCTATCTGATATATATCCTGCTTTTGATTTTTGTTAGTACGACTAAAGCAGCATTAGGTGGATCTTTTCGAAAACTATCCTGACCGGCTGTCCAATTGCCAATAAAGTCTGGAATACTTTGAGTTACAACTATTCTTTCTGGTCTGTTAGAAAATAGAATTATCTTAATTCGATAGCATGAAAAATAGGTTTATTCTATGCTCAAATTTCGTTGATTCGATAGAAATGGTTAGTCCCTATATTTTTTGTTATTTTTGCTTTCCGAAGTTTCATTTGGCATGATTTCATCTTTTTGTTCATGAGAATACATTAGATGTACTCCATATATCATGATCATTATGGCGATGAGTTGATGGATACTTAACAATTCGTGTAAAAATAATATTGCAAAAAGAGGTCCGAACACAGCAGATAAAGATAGCAAAGAGGATGCTTTAACTACTCCAATCCTTTTCATGCTATGTAGGTATAGATAAAGCGATATCCCAAATCCAAAAATACCTAGAACAACAATTGGAATTACTTGTTTGCTCTGAACATTAAAAGGAATATCTAATATTATGATCGTTGCTAACAGAAAGGAACCGCCAATCAAAGCCTTTAGCTGAATTAATTTTGACACATCTAACTGTCTAGTTATAATCCTGCAAATATTGTTGTCAAATCCCCACAATATTGTTGATGCCAGTACAAACACATTACCTATATTCAATCTAAATATAGTGCTATCAAGATCAAGGTTTGTTGTAACCAGAAATACACCAAAGAGGATCAAAGTTACCGCGACATAGCCAATTGGTTTTAATCTTTCTTTAAAGATAAGCAGTGCGAACAATATTGAAAAGACAGTTTCACCATTTGCTAGTAGCGCCGTGTCTGTAGCGGTGCTTAGTTTAAGTCCTAGAAAAAACATAACAGGTGCTAAGGCTGCGCCAATTACTGCGCTTGCAAAAATAAGATAATAACACCTTCGTGTGATCTTTGATCTTGTTTTTGATGCAATTGGTGTAAAAGAGAAGCCTGCAATCAGGTAAATAATTGATGAAAGAATTATAGGATCAACTGTTGATAGCATGGGCTTTCCTATTGTAGAGACGGATCCAAAGAGAATTGCAGCCACAATTGCGGAGATATAGCCAACTATTACATTGGAATTTGTCAATTTATTATAAATCAACTATCATCCTCGCACCCCTTCACGCATACTCTATAGATATTAAAACTTAGCCATATTGTAAAGATTGATGAAGATCAATTCAATAATTGATAAAAAAACTCGATTTATTTTCTTTTCCGGACTTCAAGTTACTAAAAAGTAGATAACTAACCTTAATAATATATAATCAGCTCCCAATTAAGTTGGCAATATATGAAAATATTAGTCATTGTTATTGGAACAATGCTCGTATTAGCAGGAGTAATTTTTACTGCACAATCTAAATCACTATTGGGTCCGCAAAGCTCATTTATGTATAGTAATCCTTCTTGGACAATTAACGGTTTTATGTTTATTATCGTAGGTATAGTAGCATTAGTTTTGGCTATTATTTTCAATATGGGTTTTCGTGACAAGTTGAAACATCACAAGTAAAACAAAGCTATATTTTGCTGGGCCTGAACTCGTAGATAAATCTCTAAAAGCGGTGGTATACCGACTTTATCGAATTTTTGGCTTTTGAATGCCATGCATATTATTCCATTTGAATTTGTTCTTTTTGAATTTGAACTAGTATTAGTAATTACTTTTTATACCCATTCAACTTAAAATATTTATTTGAATAATTATCTATCGATCTTTCTTTATTTTTCATTAGTTAGTGTATTTTTCTTTGGTTTTTTTGTAAGTGGTATATTAGCTCAAGAATTAAGTGAACAGAAGGTAATATCCCTAAAATCTAGTCCAATAATTAATTCAGGAAGTTTCCCAATTGGAATTGACATTAATCCAATTACAAACAAACTTTATGTTGCAAATCAATTTTCTAATACCATATCAGTAATTGATATTGATAACTCCAAAGTTGAGTCAAATATTGATGTGGGCAATTCTCCATATGATGTGGATGTAAATCCTTTTTCGAACAGGATTTATTCATCAAATAGGGATTCTAACACGATTTCTGTAATTGATGGTTTTACGAATAGAGAACTTACAAGTATACGTGTTGGGGATTCTCCCTTAGGCATAGGGATTAACCTAGCTACCAGTTGGATATATGTAGCAAACCTGAATTCAAAGACAATTACTGTTATCGACGCAATTGAAAATCATATAATAAGGACATTAAAGTATGCTGCACTACCTTATGATATTGTAATTAATCCACACACAAATAAGGTCTATATCTCTGATTTAGGTAAAGATAGTGTTTTAGTGTTAGAAGGGAGCAACAATACGTTGGTCTCGACTATACCAGTTGGTTCAAAACCTTCTGTACTGGCTATCAATACAGAAACTAATACCATTTATGTCTCAAACTTCTGGAACAATTCCATAAGTGTCATAAATGGGACATCGAACAAAATTGAAAATACTATAAAGGTCGGAGATAACCCCGTTGGAATTGCAGTAAATCCAAGAACTAACAAGATTTATGTCAATAATTTAGCGGATAATAATATTAGTATAATCGATGGCTTAACAAATAAGGTGATAAAAAAAATTTCATTAGAGTCAGCAATAGTTGCATCTGGAGTTAATAAGCCTTTTTTTAATATCCCCTTAAAAGTAACTTTTCCATTTATAGCAAGCAAGTTAACAGTTGATCCAACAACTAATTTCACATATATTACTAATACTAGGTCAAATGGAATAATTACTATTGATGGAAATAAAGATGATATAATTGCAAAAATATTTATGGATATCAATCCTCCAAATTCTGGGAATGTAAAATGCAATGATATGATATTAAGCGCCGGTGAATCTACGACATTGCCTGTCAATTCGACTGCTAAATGTGAGGCAGTTCCTGATAGGGGTTATGACTTTGGTTATTGGTCTATAAAAAATAACACAAAGGAAAATCCAGTAATTTTTAATGTTACTGGTTACGGAACCCTAACTGCAAATTTCAAAGGTGCGATTTTGACGGAAACATTTATCATATTAACTTCTGTAATAATAGGATTAATTTCAACCATTGGCGGTTGGTTCTACAGACAGAGATCTAGATTGTCATTTAAGAGAAATTTGACAAACATAGACTATACCTATGAAATGTTGTCAAAAAATAATAAAGAAGAATGCATAAAACAATTGGAGCAAATTCAAAGTGATTTAAATTTCCTACATCGGAAAGGAAAGATTAATGAGTCACAATTAGACTTCTTACAAAAGAGAATTAATTGGTATATAAGCAGAGTGGATGTGTAAATAAGTGGAATTTTCATATGGTAGTAACTATGTAATGATAGTGATTAAAGGCTTATACTACCAAAGCGTTTTATTCTGCTTTTAATTATTGCCAAATTTAACTTTAGACAACTGTACCATAGGGTTCATAAATATTGGCAGTGTTAGCTATCTATGTATTACAAATGAAATGGAGGTGTTCAACTGAACTATAACAAACGAGTCGCTTGGCATTTTTACAAAGAATAGAATAAGTAATAGGAAAAAAATATATGAATACGTCAAGAGATATCCTGGAACCCATACCAGAAAAATAGTAAGAGATTTGACCTTGGCGATGGGCGATGTACAATATCATCTCAATTTCTTAGAACATAATGGGTCTATAAAGTTTCGAAGGATTGGGAACTACAAGACCTTCTATTCAATGGATGTGACAGACATACGCCATGAGCTAATCCTTGCAGTACTACATCAAGAAACACAAGGTGAAATAATCTTATACCTAATCGAACATCCAAGTGCGACACAAAGTGATATAGCTATGCATATTGGCATTACCTCTCCTACGGTGAACGCCCATATGTCGCGTTTAATTGAAATGGACCTGGTTAAGAGCTTTAAAGATGGTAGATTTGTAAAATATCTCCTCGTAGAAGATATAGAGGATATAATACATGACCTTGAATTTTGTTATCCTTCCATATGGGCTAGACTATCGAATAGACTTGCAAATTTGTTCTTAGATCTATCAACAGGTTACAGTGAAAAAGAAGAGAAGGCTGAAATCTAAATTATATGAAAAAGACTTCATTTCTGTCAGTTTGTTTAGCGTTATTGGCATTTCAAGTCATGGCATCATTTGTACATGCTGCTGTTCATGATGATGATGATCATGTTGATCTTCTTGATAAAGGGAATATTGCTGAATTCTTTGACTTAGGTTCAGGATTTTTTGCAGCCATTTTATTCGCCATATCGTTTCTCGCTTACAGAAATATAAAGTCTAAACAAATTCTGTTCGTGATGACGGCCTTCGGTCTATTTGCAATTAGAACCATAATATCTAGGATTGATCTTTTTATACCTGAAATAGAATCCTCGATATTGGAATTGTTACTAGCCATTTTAGGTTTCATAGCTCTGGCATTATTCTTCTTTGCCATTGTTACTAAACAAACCAATAGAAAGCGGTCACAGATTGGACTAAAGTAATTCAGTAAGCATTTCAATGCATTTAGTAACATGCAAGTTATCTACTAGACAGTCTAATTTTTAATCGAAAGGAGAGTAAACTATAACACTCTCTAGTATATCATAAATACAATACCATAGTATCCTATAATGAGGGAGAGTAAATGACCATAGCCTACTATATTCCACATGCAGCAACAGAATCCTTAAAAAAGTCCCATTTTTTAGTAATATTACTTTCAATTTCAATAACTACATTTTGTAAAGTCTTAAAATATTGGTCAAAATAGCTTTTCACCTTCATTTAGCTTGTTGTACCTGAAATGTAATATAGTTTTGATTACAATTATTTGATGTACGGTACTAGGTGATCAAGATATGATTTTTCTGGAAAAAAACAAGAGAAACACAAGTGATGACACTTTGTCAGAACCGTCGGTTGTATGTTGTAGAGGACAATATAATGGATAAAATTAGGTTACTGATTTTGATTATGGGATTCTTAGTTATAATTGGTTTTTCTATTTACTCATTCATAGGACCAACTCCTTCGTCAGAACCGGAAGGTACAAAGATTAAGCCAATAGGACAAGTAACTATAACATCATCACCTGATAAGAACCAGAATTCCTACTCTGTAAAGAATATGACTGCTTCACTTTTAAAATCTTATGAATGGAAGACCGTATCCCCAATCTTGTTCGGTACTAATCCTTTAGGACAGGTGGTACAGGGCGCCACTGGCCCTCCATCGTCCTCAATGGTCATGAATATATTTGCGAATAAGGATTTGCCTGAAAATTATTATTCAATAGCATTCCCTCAAACTGCAACAGTGACACACGGGAAAAATCCTGGAAGCCTTGTAGCTAAATTTCAGAACGTTATTTCTTCAGTAGAGCTTCAGGATATACCAGATGACACAAACGTTAATCTTTATATGTTAACTGTTGCCAAGCCAAATCTCAAAATGCTACAGGATTACAAAGATTTGAGCTCTAGTCAGATAAAGATAGATAACAATAGAGCATACGACATCAAATTTACTTGGGGCAATTCTACTGAACGATTAGAATCACTTAAGACATTTATAGAAGGACAGGATCAAGCTGCGATCGTTACCTTTTCAAGTCCTCTTCAAGATTTTAATAAAGTTAACGCGACTTTAGATTCTGTACTCAATTCATTCAAATGGTTAGGACAATAGGTAAATGGGAGATAGGAGGGACAATAGAGATTGCAAATTAAGTATTTGACAGTAGTATTTTTGACAATTCTCATTTTCGGTGGATTATATTTCAAGTTTCTATACGATGTCCCGGATGGTGAGGAGATTATCAATAATTGGGTTAGTTGGCTACTCGTAGTATCTGGAACTATAGGATTAATGATAACCGGCCTGTGGAAGACCAGAAATCCTCTTGAAGAATATCAACAGGATGAATATTCATATAATTCAGCTGATCATCAGGATTTTCGTGACGAAAATAAATCCTTTGTAGAAAAAAAAAAATTTTATTATCGAGACAGGGGTGAAGATGAATAACTACCCAGGAAAATGGCATGTATGGTATTTCTGCAATTGCTCTTGAAAAAACATACGGTTCATTTAGAGCAGTTGACTCCTTAACATTTAATGTAAAATCAGGTGATATATTTGGTTTGATTGGACCCAATGGAGCTGGCAAAACGACAACTATGCGAATGCTATGCGGTACTCTGTCACCTACTGCTGGAAAGACTATTGTTGGCGGATTTGATATCGCCAAAGAAAGTATCAAAATAAAAACAATTATAGGATTTCTTCCTGAAAGCACGGGATTTTATAATTGGATGAATGGTGAGGAATATTTGTACTACTTTGCTAGATTATACAACATAAAAGAACCTATTGCCCGGAAAAACATAAGAGATCTATTGGATAGAGTTGGACTTGCGGCTAAGGCATTTGCTCCAATCGCTTATTATTCAAGAGGAATGAAACAGAGGTTAGCACTTGCTAGAGCCATGATTAATGATCCCAAGATATTGTTCCTAGACGAGCCAACTTTAGGAATGGATCCACGAGGTCAACAAGAGATCCAAAAAATGCTTCTTGATCTTAATCATGAAAAAGGTGTTACCATATTCCTTTCATCTCATGCACTTACTGACGTATCAACTTTTTGCAATCAAATTGGAATACTTAACCGGGGCAGATTAATTGCACACGGCAGTCTTAATGATTTGAGAAAGTTGGTAAATGGTTCAACAAGAATACTTGTCAGAATACTAAATACTCAAGAAGCAATAAGTAAACTTTCTCGTTCTCCTTTCAATAACACTATTGATAAAGTGACTGAAGAATCAGTAGACTTTATTATTTCAGATGATAATATTGAATTCAATCAGTTAGTTGACTGGATTAGAAAAGAAAATTTCAAATTAACAGAATTAAGGCAAATTAAAATGAATTTAGATGAAATATTCCTCAGGCTTACTAACCCGACATATGACAAGCATTCAACTCCAGTCACAATAAAAAAATCACCGTCGCCACAAGTAGGACAAACCCCATCAAAGTAGTGATCCATTTGATTATTTACAGATTGGAGATCTCGGGCAGCATTTATTCTTGGCGAGGAGCAGCTTGGATAATTACGGCCGCATCAATCTTCAGTCTTGTGGCATACTTACTACTCACTGACAAAGAGCTCAGCTTGTTAGATCAGGGAGAGATGTTATTTACATTCTCAGAAGTAATTATAGTTTTAGGTTTAGTAATGTCGGGGATTAATTCATCCTCATCTATTTCCACAGAGATCGAAGCCGGAACTTTTGAATGTCTACTCCTCACTCCCATAAAGCATGTCCAGATAGCAATTCAGAAAATGCTTTCCACAGTAACCATCTGGATTGTTTTATATTTAATTTCAATCCCATATCTTATAGTTCTTGCGAATGGAACCAACCTAGCAATTTCTGCTATTCTATATGTTGGATTATATGGGACTCTTCTTTCGATTGCTATATCTACGATATCAATAGCATTATCATGGATGTTGAAAACTTCTAAGAATAGTATAATGGTAGCCCTTATGATTGTTTTACTACTTTCTGCTCCATCACTATTTTTTGCAACATCGCTTCGGAAAACTGATTTTGGCATTATGTTAGAGAACATTAATCCGTTCTCTCACACCATAAACTCTCTAGATAGTGTACTAGTTGATAACCAACAAGCAGTTTATGAGCAATTCACGCATATCTGGCCTGTTCTAGTTTTTACTATTATCTGTTCTATTATTTTTCTTACCTTTACCAGAAAATTTGAGGTTAAGATGTTATGAAAATTATTTCGAATAAAATAACCCTATCGGAAAAATCAAAAGGCAATACAATAGGTAAAAGGATAAACTGGAGTTTTATATGTGTATATTTGCTGATACTAGCAATAGGACTGTCAATACTTTTATTTTGTTGGTCACCCATTCCAATAGCCTTTTCTCAATTGTCTTCGCCAGGTTTGAATTCATCTTTTAGTGAAAATGCCCTAAGAATAAATATTTCCAATCCTTCTCAAATCATTCATGAACTGGTTGGTAAGTATATTATTGTTTATGCAAATCTCAACTATCTCAAGACCGATAAAACCAGTGATAATAGTAGTATAGGTGGAATTGCATACATTTCAATTGTTGATATTAAAGATAGGGTTCCTGTTGATCTGGAAGACTGGAGCGTAGAAAAAGGACTTTACATTCCATCAATCAGTCCAGGTCAATCGCTTCCATTAGAATGGAATGTAAGACTCGTCAAAGCAGGCTCATATACAATTTCTGTTCTCTTTAATGAAAACAGAAATCCTTTTTCATCCCCTATCGTTAGTTCTAGAATCAATCTTGAAGTAGCACCAAAATTAAATCTCAATCCAGGTAATGTCCTTCCTGTTGCATTCGGAGTTCCTGCTGTCTTGATCGGAATTTTCGGTACTTTAAATTATTTGCGTGGAAGGAAAACCGGTGTTTATAAATAAATACAATGTATAGCAAATTCCTCTTAAATATGTAAATGCAGTTCAATAAAAAAGTAATTTGAATGAATTAGAGTAGTAAGAAATTCCCTTAAAGTTTTCTATCAATATCAGAAAAAACAAATTGGTTATAAAATAAATGATATCCAAATAGATGTACATTGATAAGAACCAAATTTGTTCCTAATCGATAAAATGTGAAATTGGTGTTAAATATTATTAACAATTATTTGAGTACAATAATTGCCTATGATTTAGCGATAGTAAAGCGGTCTTTGTCCTTCATTTCTTTGTTGTCGTAAAAGGTTGCAGTTAAATTTGATCCATTACCTGTAACTTCAACGTTTAGAAATCCATGGCGTGCAAATTGTGTTATAACATAAGGCTGTTGGCTTGAAAAATTGTAGAGCGGTGCTCCTCCTGTACCCACAGTGACGAATATTGGACCTTTTAATTTATTGTAATAATTTTGCAAATGTTTGTCTACCACTATAGGAGTGGATGGCTTAGCATGGTTATACTTGAGCGGATATGTTCGCTGGTAGTTATGGTTGTGAGCTTGCAACACGATATCCACACCATATTTGTCAAATAGGGGGTGATAGGTATCACGAAGATCTTCCTGACCTGGATGTGTTGTATTTGAAGAATAAAATGATCTGAACGAATATACAATTATTAAATTTATGGACTCATTCTTATGCGCTCCAATAAGGTCTTCTTTCACAAATCTATACTGCTCTGAAGTATTATCATAAGGTATGACTTGTTGTTTGCCTGTTGCCATAGCTAGAAAGTGTACATTCTGATAGTTAAACGAGTAATATGGCTTGGTTAGATTGAAGTGCCTAATATATTGGTTATATCTAGTGAACTTAGTGTCAACGTCGTGATCCCCTATTGCGATCTTTAGACTATTTTTTTTATCTAACGGAGCAATAGTATTGAACCAGCAATCAGGAGTCCTTTGATAAGAAAGATCACCAAGTGCTAGGATTAATTCCGGTTTCTTAGATATCATACTACTTGTTGTTGATTTGGTATCGTCGGTACAACTAAAATCTCCTGCAGCTACAAAGTTGAAGTTTTGCAGACTAGCTCCTGATACTATGTTAACTAGATTTGTCGCTCCATCAACATCAGCTGTAAATCCAGTTTGGCTTAAAACTTCATAAACCCCTAGGAGGAATGGAAATGAAAGAAGCATCATCATTTGAAAAATTGTCGGCCTAACTTCTTTTATTGTAAATATTAGAAAGAATGAGTTTTTAATTTGTGAATTTATTTTTGCTTTATAATTAACCATAATCCAATCTAAGTCTGTGACGTACTATTTACTGGTGCAAAAACTTGTATCCTTTGATTACCTCTGTCTACCACAAAGACTTTACCTTCAGAGTCGATAGACACATGTTCTGGCTTTGAAAGTTGACCATCACCCAAAGCTAATGGACCTGCTCCATCTGGGTCTACACAACCCGTACCATTAGATATCTTGCAGGGAGAACCAATCTTTCCTAAGAATTTTCCATTAGGATCAAAAATCTGCACTCTTGGATTTGAGGCTCCATCAACTATATAGACACGATCCTTTGAGTCTACTGCAATATGTTCTTGAGGGATTGAAAACTGTCCATCTCCGATACCTGCCGATCCCCATTTTTTCAAGAACTTTCCGTTACTGTCAAAAACCTGAACACCCGGTCTATTTAATTCGCCTACATAGACATTTCCCTTAGAATCAACATCTATTGCATGTGGGTGTATAAATTGTCCATCGCCAGTACCTTTAGTACCCCATTTATTGGTTAGTATAAAACTACTATTAAATTTCAATATTCTATCATTCCCAGTATCAGTAACAAATATTCCAAAAGGTGAAAATGTAATATCTTCGGGTCTATTCAACTGATCGTCCTGACTTCCTCTACCGTTACCCCCTTTGGCTATAAATGTACCATTGGTATCAAATTTTTCTATACGATGATTCTCTCTGTCCACTACATATATTTTATCTTTTGAATCAATACCAATGCTATAAGGAACATTAAATTGTCCATCACCGATACCTTTAGATCCCCACATTTTAATGAAGGTCCCATTATGCGTAAATTTCTGGATATTGTTGAGCTCTCTATCACTCACATAAATATTTCCTTTTGAATCAAATGCTATGTCATGCGGCCTTTCGAACTGACTTGGGCCTGTTCCATTCGAACCCCATTTTCTAACAAAAGAATATTCCAGCGGTGAGCCTGCTCCCGCAACGTTTTGAAGCGATCCTAAACCGATAGAGCTACTAATACCCGCAATTATTAATATTGTTAAGAGTGTTGTGACAAAGATCAAGAGCCTTTGCATTATTGTTACATGTCATTTTAAACCTAATATAAATAAGGAATGTGATACACTCCTCTAATTGTACGAACAATACTTTAGAAAATTATCATAAGGCGTCAATGCCTCAAATCGTGCTTCCATTGCACTTTTTGTAATCCATTCTCGGTATATAGTCTCTTCGTCCAGTATCGTTCAACAAATTACAATGCTTTATTGATCGAATATCCTCATTTGATTTCTACTAATTCAATTCCTTCTTTACTGCCTTTGAGTGTTTTTTCCTTGATGTCTCCTACATTTGCTGCATAGTATTTTTGTTCAAGGACATCAGGCTCAAGTGCTGAAAACTCCTTAGTTTTGATCACATTCGAATAAGAACCGTAAGGAACAGAGACATTATCGTCCAAACTCAGAACAGTTGCCTTGTCTTCAGCGACACCTTTGGCGAACTCTTGGTCATACGTAATTCCTACCTTCGGTTCTGCTAGCATTATTAATCCACCCTTGGCTCCTTTCACTCCGGATTCCCAGGAACCTTCATGGGGGTTTTTCTTATTGGTAAAGCCAGTTGTATCCTCTCCCACGTACCATACATTTCCCTTGTCATCTTGCGCATACCAATCATTTGTAGTCTCCACTAATTTTCCTTCCACAAAGACAGTATCATTAACCACGCGCGTGGGTACCCCCTGAATCTCTTTTGTATCGTTGGTGATGGTGATAATGTCCCGCATCGACTTTCCCTCCTCATCAGTGCCATTGTAACCCATTATGACGCCCGGCTTCAAAGAGTAGTACTTATTGTCTATTTTCAGTGGATCATGAAAATTGGATTTGTCAAATGCAGGAGTTTGTGCTTGCACTCGAAATTCAATCAAACTCGCTGAAATCATTGCTAGGAATGTTACAGGTATTACAACTAGAAGTGCGTCCCTATATACCGTTTTCATATATCCTAGACTTAAGTTGATTTTATAAGACTATTGTGGTACAACCATGTGAATAAAGGTTCTTGATTAAACACACAATTTTTATCGATATCACTATATTTGTACTATCTATTTTAGTTACATTTACATTTTATGTACCTACATTTTCATATTCTCCAAGTTTTACTTCTACATCTAGAAGATACTTTAATGCGTTACCAAACTTTTAGATATTTCTAGATATTCCTATTAAGTTAAAGACAAATGATTTTCCTGCATAACTAGATACAAATACTCCAAGACTAATTGAGATTTCATACAAATGTGGAAACGAGAATGAACGGTGCAACGAATGATGTATAAATTGATGCAAAGATGTCCTATTCGTGAGTTTTCTGACGCACTGGTACCCTTAAATCTAATTTAGGTATAAGGTTATTTAGTTGGTGCTTTTACGATTGCTAAGAAGAAAATTACCAAAATACAAAGTGTCAAAGAATGTATTACTATGTCAGTTATGGGAGTATCCAGTATTGCAAATATATCGTCTGACAAGTCCAAAAATTGTTGTATGGCAAATAGGGCGAAGATGATTATAGCATATATTGTCAGTCTGATGCGTGTTTTCCTATAGCCGGAAACTGAAAGAACTAATAGCAGAACGGAAAATATCACAATACTTGCCGATATTATGTTATCTACTCTCTCTAATTCCATCACAAGAACAGAATATGAAGCCATAAAAACCGACATTAGGTCAACTATGATCATTCGATGTCACTCTTACTTGGTAATGATAGAAACATTTCTACAATTCTTACACTCCATTTGTCCCAAATTCTAGGATAATAATTCCTAAGAAGTCTAATAATTAACTGAGGGTCGATTTCATGTAACTGATATTTCTTATGTTTTCCTTCCCTGATTTCATCAATTATATTAAGGTCAATTAAGCGTTTAACGTGCCAGCTAACAGAAGTAGTCGATATTTTCATCTGTTTGACAATGTCAATTTGACTTGGGTTTTTCTGTTCTATTATAAACATGAGAATTCCCCTTGCAGTTTCGTGGGTTAAAACTTCTAATACATCCTTTTCATTTTCTCTAAAAAGTCCAACAGGAAAGTAATATTTGTATAAGCCGCGCCTAGTAGACGTAATTTTTCCTGTTTTTTCTAATCTATCTAATTGATATTGAATCGTTCCCATTGAAAGCCCTTTTGCCCTCTTAATTCGACGTAAATGGGAACCTGGATTATCTTGAATGTAAGATAATAATTTCCCAGCAGTGCCTTCAGTCTCATCCAAATCCAATTAGACACCCACAACACAGAGGTGATATGATAATTACCAGTATAATAATGTCTATGAAAGGGACGCAAATATCTATCTTTTTCCATTAACTGTGATACTTATAATACATTGTGGTACAAACAAGCAGTTGACTGATTTCATTGCTTCGTATTATTGTTAACTCACTGATAGAGCTGTACCAAATTTCTTATTATTCCCGCAATTTACTTTCTATCTCATGGAAACAAAATTAGTTATTTCGTTAGGAACAATAACCTTGTTGATCGGAGGATTGTTATTTGTAACTGGTCAGGTAATGCAAGGATCCAAGTTTCTGAACCCAGTAATAAGACAATTGATACATCTATGGTATCTACCAGAGAGTGAGAGCAATTAGATATTTGATTAAGGTGGAATAAAAAAATCCATAAATTTTTCTGTAAACAAAATCCCCAGAGTAGTAATATTAAACTCAAGCCATCTATACAACGGATTAGTTTGTCTAAGGAATCAATACGAAGATTAGAAAGCTTAGCATCATCGTCCGAAAATATTCCGTCTGGATTAGATAGGCTGATAAAGAACATGACAGGTTATTGTTGCCTATGTCCTCATATGGCTACTGACATAGCAAAATATAAAATAGAAAATGTTATTTTGATAGAAAAGTACTGTGATGTTTGTATAATTAAAATTACGCAAATTGATGAAAAGTAATGGTCCTTCAATTGTACGAGCAATAGATAATTCCAAAATAGGGTTATCTGACAACCGGTGGGAGGAGTTGATTTGATTGCATGATAAACAAAAAGCAATCAAGCCCACCAGCTCACCCTAAATTACTTTAGAATACTATAAAAAAATTGGTTAACCTTTCAGTCAGGGAGGGTATCTTAACTTACAAGATTCTGCCTCACCCTTAGAAAAAATTCAAAAGGCAAAAGGGCACATGGATCCGAATTGTTAACAGTATGGTTCCCGACGGGCCCGTTACGTATTCGGGTTCATATAGTAGTTTTGGGATAGCATAAACAAAAAAAGGAGTCACAACAAAATGGCTCATCGAGATATTATCCAAACAACTAGTGATTATTATGTGGTTCAAGTTGGTGCTAGGAAGATACAGGTAACTGATTAAATAATTATACTTAAAACATGTAAATTCGAAGTTGTGTCAAATTTGGTTCAAAAAACAACTTGCCTCATTAAGTACAATGGGTTCAATAACAATGATGAATATATGTGTCTAAAATTTGCAAGTTCAGATAGCGTCATGTTTAACCGATATTATCTATACACTTGTACCACATCATTTATTTATCAACGCGCTTAAAAATTACCGTTCAAATTGAATATGAGGATTCTGTGCTTTATATATTCTCTACTTACAGTATCCGTTCTAATATTAGGTAATCAGAGCTGGACTATTTACGCTCAAGTAAGTACTATTGAAAATAATTCACCTAGATATATGACTACAGCATCAAATTTGTCTACTGACCAGACCGATATATCAACAACAAATGTTCCTAGCCCTAATTCAATTCCAACTGCACAATCTATATTTGATAGCGGAACGATGACATTACCTCCATCGGTAAGCGGCGTGATTATATTTATTCCAGATGAAGCTCACCATCCACCGACAGATCAAAAGACAATAAGCCCAAAAAATCCTAATTACCTTCCAAATACACTGGAAATTCCAGAAGGTACTGAAGTGGGTTTTGTTCATGATGATCCGAACCACATACATGTAGGAATAGTAAAAGACAAAGATGGAACTACGGTATGGACCACTATTCCAGTAAAATTCCCAGATGGTTCTGATCCTAAGACACTAAGTGTTTCTGGATCCCCTTATGGCATTTCAGACAAACAATATAGTCCGCCAATGGAAGGAAAAATAGTTGTAACATCTGAAAAATCAACTGGCGTCCTTACAGTGGGTGGATTCTTCTGTCCAACCAAGCAATTGCCTGATTGTAAGTCGCAATTCTCCAAAGCAGGATTTCAGATTCTTTCAGAGCACAATTTTGACACAAAGTCTGTTCAAAAGGATATCAACGGACCTAACACTCTATTGATTTATTCCACTACGCTTCCAGTAAAAGATGCTATAACTAGTCTTGGGCCAATAATTAAATTGCTACCATATAAATAATAATTAAATTGTTACCAAATTTTGAAATTGGGATCGTCTTTATTCACATTGGACTCTGAATAAGTACTTACATTTTTTCCAACACCGAGCACTCTCATTAATGATCTGAGAAGCACCAATATAAGATTCACCTAGTTGTGGAATCCCAAAAGTTACATTTGGAGTAACTAAAAATAACGTTATGGCGAGCGAACTGATACCAATAATCAGGATTTTAACTCGGTTATTTTTCTGGAAATCCATTTCCTATAATACGTTTTGAAACATAATAAGGAATATGATGCAAGTCTTATAAACATCGTTTAAAATAAACCATTAAGTATTGAAATTGAAATACTTACACTGAATAAATTAAATAATCGAATCAATTAATAGTCAGTAAACCTGCTATGTATTATTGCTATGGATGGAGTGAGTTGATTTATTGGAAGATAAATCCTCAAATTCAAACTTAAACAAGGAAAGGATCTTAAATTTTATTCAAAAAAATCCTGGATGTTATCTTAGGCAGATAAGAAATGAGTTGGCTTTATCAATGGGATCGGTTCAATATCACGCTTATCAGCTTCAAAAAAGCGGAAAGATAACCTCTACTAGACAAGGTTTATATAAACTTCATTTTCAATCAGGAGCTTTTCAAGATCATGAAAAGAAAATCTTTCAAGTATTAAATCAAGAAACGCCAAGAGAAATTATTATGTTTATTATTGAACAAAAAAATCCTACACAGACAGATGTTGTTAATTGGTTAGGACTATCTGCACCATCTATAAACTGGCATGTCAAACGCTTAATTGAATTAAATATATTAGATGAAGTTAAAGATGGAAAGTTCAGAAGATACAAACTACATGATAATATTGATCCTAAAAGCATAATGGAATTGTTAAAGACTCACCATCCGAGCCTCTGGAATAAATGGAGCATTAGACTTGTTGAAATGTTCCTATCTTTATCGGATGAAGATAAATAGTTGCTGTGAATCTTTTGGAATTTCTTATACTTCAAATTGCACTTTTTGATCTTGTGGAAGATATCCTATATGTAGTAGGTACAATATTTGCCGCTATACTAATTGCTTTGTCGATATCTGCTTATAGGAACACACATTTAAAAAAAATACTTTATGCCATTATAGCATTTTTTCTATTTGGTGTTTTTTTATTTTATGAATTTTTAGAACATAATATACCCTTGGATAATCCCTTTACTGATATTATATTACCATCTATGGGCCTTTCTATTCTAGTACTATTCTTTTTCGCTATAGTTAATAAAAAGTAGTCGTATATCGTTTATGAATATATACACCAATATTGGTTAAAACAAAAAACTTGCTTGGTGTTAATTAGTCAAGATCCAATGTATTTCCTGATAACATTCTGTACACATATCTAAATTTTTTGTGTGAATACAAGAATATGTTATCTTTGTATAGTTATTGCATCGAGTACACTTATTCAATTATTTTGATAAGTGTACCACGAGTAATTTGAACATTTAGTCAAATATTCTTATCTGTAACAAGAATGGGGAAATAATTATTAATTAACCACTTGATTAATTCACTATTAATATGAAAATAGGGCTATAACAATCCTATCTTGGTAACAATACTTCCATGATTAGTAACATCA
>VBPX01000066.1 GCA_005877075.1 Nitrososphaerota archaeon
ACAATCACGCAATTGGATTGTCGTTAGATGCAACTAAAACTAACAATCACTTTGGTGATACACCAATATATGGTATCATACCGAGCAAAACAGATATTGTCAATATGATGTCTCACATGGGTAACAAGACTAAGATGGATATGAATATGCAAAAGCCAACAGGATAATGAATGATGGACAAAGTCTGATTCGAACACGAAATCAAAATCTTCAATTTTTTTATGTTTACCTGTACCAACGAGTAAAAAATATTGATACCAAATTTCCTCACAAAAAGTTCTTTTTGATACAACATGTATCGATTTGATATTATTTAGAAAAATGCATCAGTATATTACTGATATGAGTAATTAAATAGTCATCATAATCATCCAATCAAGCATTGTTGAATATTCTTTTTTGCTTTTCTATTTCTTTTGCCCATTTCCCACTGCTAAATACACTGAATTTATATTTTGTTTCACTAATTTCTACCACTACCTTGGTAAGTATGAAACCTTCAGAATTGACACGACCCACTTTATCTAACGGCGTATCCAATAATACATTTCCTACCTTTTTATTTAAAGTGGTAAGATTTCCCTCCGTTTTTTCAAAGATGATCCTTTGATTAGTTAAGCTTAAAATTCCATTTCCAAGATTTCCCTCTGCACAATCTTCTTCAAGAATTAATTTTTCTCCCGAATTTGGAGCTACTTGCGGTGCCACATTTTTATCTCCAAACTTTGGTTATATTATCATTGCAGTATTATGTCAAGCTCTTGTTCAAAGGAGCCGAATCAAATATCTATTTGACCAAATGGTACGGCAAGAAGGCAGTCTCAAAAATTAGAATTCCAAAAACATATCGACAGAGGATGCTTGATGAGGACTTGAGAAAGAAGAGAACTATTAGTGAATCGAGGATGCTTAACCTAGTAAAGGAATTTGGTTTAAGGACGCCGTATATTTATTTCGTAGATCCATCTCGTGCTGAGATTGTGATGGAATTTATTTCAGGAAATAGAGCAAGTAAAGTTTTGACCTCATCAATTTGTTTTGACATAGGAAAATTCGTTTCCACCCTTCACTCATTTAATATCATCCATGGGGATTTGACACCTTCAAATTTCATTGTAAACAAGAAAATCACTATGATAGATATGGGTCTCTCTTTCTATTCAAGACGTAATGAAGACAAGGCAGAAGATATAAGATTATTTAAGGAAATTCTCAACAGCACTCACCATAACTCTTGTTCTGAATTTTTTTGTAATTTTTTGGATGGATATAGATCAATTAATTCAAAGGAATTGGAAAAAATTTTGCAGAGATTAAAGGAAATAGAGTCAAGGAAAAGATATGCTATTGCATGAAAAAATTAGTTTTTGCAGAATTTTTCTTTGGATTACACAGATTAATATGCATTGTCTAGCTCATTAATTATTTTTTGGACTTTTGCAATTTAGTTGTTTTGGTAGTCAATTGAGGAACAATTTATCCAATCAATGATTAGCAAATTTTTTATTTCGGTATCATGTTTTTTGTAAAATTGAGAAAAATAATATTTGCAAGCACTAATCAAGGCAAATTTAATGAAATTTTTCTCTATCTGAAAAGCTTCAAAATCGAAATAGAATTAGTACGATTTGAGACTCTGGAAATTCAATCAAATAAATTGGAAGAAATTGCCTTCGAAAAAGCGAAAGATGCGTTTGATAAAATAGGTAGACCATTAATAGTTGAAGATACTGGACTTTTTATCGATTCACTAAAGGGCTTTCCTGGTCCTTATTCTTCTTATGTTCTTCAAACCATTGGTAATCAAGGAATTTTAGATCTGCTTTTAAACAAGGAGAACAGATCTGCGATTTTTAAAACTACGATAGCATACAGGGACAATAACACAGGTATGACTTTTTCCGGTACCACAAAAGGGATGATAAGTGATCGTATTACAGAGGGTGGTTGGGGTTACGATCCAATATTTATTCCTGAGGGCTCATCAATTACCTACGCGCAACTAGGTATAGAAAATAAAATGGAAATATCACACAGAACGCAAGCATTGAATAATTTCGCAAAATGGTACCGTGGGAATTTTTCTCCGCAATAACAAATTTATCTACTGAATAATTGGCTTTTCGTACGCCTCAATCCATCTTTCAGTATACCTTTTAAGATTCTGAAGGACAACTATTCTGGATATTTCACTTTCATCCATAATAGTAAAGGTACCTAATGACTTGGATAGTAAATGTGAATAACTTCTAATTTCATCCATTTCCAACATATCTGAATTTTCTAGTCTCTGTGTGGACATGCCTATGTGCATGTATGATTTTATTTCTATAAAATTTGGGTCTCCTCTTCTCATAAGATCAGCAAATTCATGTATGTAATTAGTTGAATTATTAAAATTCCTTATCATTGTCATTCTCAAAACTGTTCTCGTATCCATTTTTGATAATAATTCAAGACTTTTGTTCCATCTATCCCATGCATCTTTGTACCGTGGTCTATTAACCAGTGTAAACATTTTCTTATTCGACGCATTGGTCGAAAGATACAGTTGTGTTGGTAGGCTATCTTCATCTATCAATCTTTGAAGCATTTCCGGTTCCTGTCCATTAGTGACTAGAAAAATTGATTTAGTATTCTTCAAAGTTTTAAGATATCTAATTAGGTTTGGTAATTTTGGATACATTGTAGGTTCTCCAGAAAGTGAGATTGCATAGTGCTCAGGAAAAAGTGACTCATCAAGCTTCTTCTTATCAGTTTTTGTGTTACCATAATGTCCCACTATGAGTTTTTTTCGTTCCTCTAATAGATTATTAATTATCATATCTGGTTCATCAACCAAATTTTCGGGCATTTCTAATGTATCATAAAATTCAGTCGGTCGCCAACAATAAATACATCTATTTTCACAATTCATGGCAGTTGGTGTCATCTCCATACATCTATGAGTTGAAATACCATAGAATTTATGCTTGTAACAGGTTCCTTCATTGGAGAAAGATTTTTTTGTCCAGTGGCAGAGTTCAACTGCAGAATGATTGTAAACACCATACTTTGCTTTCTTTAGCTTTGCTTTTGTGAGAGGTGATATTTGAATAAGGTTTTGTGTACCTGTATGAGATATATATTCATCAGAACAACTCATGATATAAAAACGAGTTGCATAATGACATTTAAATGTTAAAAATATCTTTAAACTTTCATTTTTTATGGATTTGATAAAACAAAAAGCAATTACATGAGAGTTGTTTTTGGTTATATCTTTTGATATTATTCTATCTTTCTATACTTATATTCCTTTGAACTCTTCTATCCCAAAATTCTTTATATTGTTCTGATCTAAAAAAGGAAAGATGTTAGATACAAATTCTAAATATTGCGCTTAATATGGTTGACTGGAACTCTATACCTGCTGATTCTGAAGTTCATGTTCATGGTAAAAATATAACGAAGGTAATGTTGATGATAGATGTAACAACGGCCGATTTAATGTTAGCAAGGAATTTAGGATGTGACGCCGTAATAACCCATCATCCTATTGGTATATCTGCTATTAATTTTTACAAGGTCATTGATAGACATATTGACTATTTGAAGCAAAACGGTGTATCAGAAAATATGGCAAGATCCGCTGTTTTCGATCTAAAGAAGAAATTAGAAATTAGGAATCATACTCAAATTTATTCCTCAGAGGTTGATTCTTCAAAGTTATTAGATATGCCATTAGTGAACATACATCAACCTTGTGACGAATATGCAAGAAGAATAATTTCTCAAAAGATTCATGAAAGAAATCCAAATTTGGTAGCAGAGATCATTACGGCATTGGAAGAAATACCAGAATTCAGAATTGCAGATACAAAAATTCAAGTAGTTTATGGAAATAGCGATTCATTTGTAGGAAAATGGGTCGCGGTAATAGCTGCAGGAACAAACGGAGGATTTCTTGTGGCCAAGAATTATTTTGAAAATGGGATTTCGACGGTTCTTTATTTTCATATAGATTATAATGACTTGGCGAAATTAAGAGAAAGTAATATTCAAGGAAATTTAGTAATTTTAGGACATTTGGCTGGAGATTCAATTGGTATGAATGCATTAGGCAACGAATTAGAAAATAAAGGAATACGGGTTGTTCGAAAAGATATCATTACAGTATAAAAATCAATTATCTAACAATTATATACTGTAAAGATAACAAACCAGTTGATCGGCCTTCGTAGTATAGCCTGGTCAGTATAGGCGGCTGTGGACAACAACATCGAATTTTTGTTGGAAGAAACCGCTCGAGGAGGGTTCAAATCCCTCCGAAGGCCTCATATAACAAAATTGAAAAAGTCATTGATATGTTGACATGTTATTATATATCATAAAGTTATAGCATCAATATTGTTCTTTATTATTACAACGTTTCCATAATAATCTTTGCAGCCTTTTTAGCGCCACCATTTACATTGGCGATATTATTTCTACTCACACCAAGTTTTTCTTCTATTAAAGCTTCCAACCTCAATATATCATCATATGTATAACCCAGCTTCATTGCATTTTGTTCTTGTTCAAAGTGATCCTTAATGGGTATGAAAATACCCGGGGTTCCATAAATCAGTGACTCATCCATAGTCGATCTTCCAGCTAAGGATATAACAAGATCTGATGCATATACATATTCATGCAAATTATCTACGAATCCTATGTTCCTAAAATTGGTATAATCATTTCCAATTTTAGATAATGAGGGTCCAGCAGCGACTACTAAGTCTATATCCATTTTTATTTTCAACTTTTGATACGCGCTTATTGCCATTTCTATCAAGTACCTTCCTGCATCAGTCCCTCCTATGCTAACCAATATTGTCTGCTTGTCAATTCCTAATCTTTTACGTAATATCGTTCGGTTCATGGTACTTAAATTTCTTACAACTGGTCCAACATAAGAAATATTATCTGTGTCTTCACCGTTATCTGGGATAAGAACATGATTACATTTTTTTAACATATCTTGCATAGATCTGTTCATTCTAGATTCAATAGTCGAAAATAATCCTCCAACAAAATGAGTTTCAATTAGATCAGTAATTAAAATTCGTTTTCGATTCTGTTTTTCTCCTACAGCAATTGAT
>VBPX01000079.1 GCA_005877075.1 Nitrososphaerota archaeon
TCAACCGTTTTATCTGCGACTGCAAGAATTCTTTCAGTATGATTGATTATTCTGTCTTTTTTTCCGTACAAGTATAGAACTGATATTAATTCATCTTTTTTAATAAACGGAAAGTCCATTGCTCCTGAAATAAATGAAGAAATTCTTTCTGAAATGTCCTCAGGGAGAATCATGGTCATATGGAGATCAAAATTCAATATCAAAATTTTTATCAGCAATATTATATAGATAGTTATCTTTATAGCAATATAAGATTGGAAAGTGTCGGCACTGAATTACAATAAACCGGTCTATTTGATTGTACACGGGCAACATGATTTGATAGGAGTTATTATGCAGAAACTTGTCACATTAGGTTTTACAAAGGATAACTTGATTCAAGCCTCCCCACAGAAAACAGGCAATATTGGTGATTACGTTGCAATGGCCTGGCCTCCAATGAGGGCAAATGAAATAATTATTAAGGAAATCACAGGAATAGACCAGGGAGAAATAAAAGAGGACGTGATGGGAGCTTGGTCAAACGTTAATCAAAAAGAAATCTCTAGAATTCTATTGTCATAACTCATGATAAGTAGTATCATGTGAAATAATTCAACTGCATTCTTTCTTCCAGCTGACAAAAATTGAGAATTGCAAAAGCATGAATTGTTGAGAAAACAATAGGGATGCGATAAATTTTTAGCCTTCAAGGCCGCTATTCATAATAATGAAAAATAATATTTGTTCCTTATGCAATTCACAAACATCTACTAAAGACTGTCCTAGCTGTACAAAACCTGTATGTAAGGAATGCATGAAAAGCTTCCCTTTCTCCGAAGACATTTGTATTGAATGCGCATCAAAAGTGAAAGCTGGATTAGGCGGTATCAGGAAGGACGAAGAAATTTTCTAGACAGAATAAAAACTTGACAAATCATGTAGCCATATTAGGTCGTCTTGTTACATGGTAATGCTCTATTTGATGTTATCTCCTTTCCTATATCCATGCGTAAATTGCGGATCATAAACCTTTGAAAATTCATAATTACTTGGCTTAATGACATCTCCAATTATTATTATTGCGGTTTTTGTTATCTTTGCGTCTTTCACTTTTTCCACAATATCGCCTAGAGTTCCAACTATTATTTTTTCATCTTCCCATGTGGCTCTGTAGACAACTGCAACAGGTGTCGAATTATGATATACTCCTCCTTTAATTAACTCGTCAACTATGTTTCTTATCAAATGAATACTTAGATAGAAAGCCATAGTAGCACCATGTCTTGCCAAGTTGGAAATTTTTTCTCTTTCTGGAACTGGAGTTCTGAGTTCAGCCCTAGTGATTATGAGTGTTTGAGTAATTCCTGGGAGGGTTAACTCTAAATTCAGTGAAGAGGCTGCACCTAAAATTGCAGTTATCCCTGGAATGACTTTACAATTTATTTCATCTAAAATTAATTTATCTATCTGTTCTCTTATAGTGCTAAATAGTGCAGGATCTCCATCATGAAAACGTATTGCAAGTTTTCCTTGTCTAGTGGAATCCCTTAATATTTCATAAATTTTATTCCTGTCTATTAGAGCTGCATCGTGCAGTATTGCATCTTTTTTGGCATATTCAAGTAATCTTGGATTAAGTAAAGATCCTGAATAAACTATGATATCTGCATTCTCTAATAATTTCTTTGCTTTTAGTGTAATAAGCTCAGGATCCCCTGGTCCCGAACCAACAAAGTAAATGGTATTGGGTTCAATCATTTTTTCTGGCCACCATTATTGAAAAGTATTTACCAACCGGATTTTTTGTGTTTCGTAATTCTTTCAATTTCTTTGTTACTAAAATTTCATTCTCCGCAGATACATCTTGAGCTATGGTAATTATGGAATTATCACTAAAACCAGTTTCAGAGAGTATTTCAATCACACTATCAAAATAACGTCCATCTTTGAGAAAAATTATTGAATCACAAGATGCAACTGTATGTCTTATTTTATCAAGATCATAACATGCAGGAACGATACCAAGAGTCTGATCCCCCTCAACTAAACTCATCTTAGCTTGAGCAGCAAACGCAAAGAAGGAAGGCACTCCAGGAATAATCTCAATTTCTATGTCATCATAATTTTCCTTCAATTCATTATGAATATAATTCCAAGTACTGTATAGGGATGGATCTCCTACAGTCAAATATACTGAATTCTTTCCAGAATGTACAGCATCTGCTATTATCCGGGAATTAATTTTCCATTGTAATCTTAGAGAATCTTTGTCCTTTATCATTGGAAATATTAGGTTTATAATTGAAGTAGATGATTCATCTATGTATTTTCTAGCTATTGATAAAGCAATACTGGGTTTGCCCTCTTTTGAGGTAGGAGTAAAGATTGCATCTGCATTTCTAATTCTTTCCACAGCCTTGACGGTAAGTAAGTCCGGATCTCCGGGCCCGCAGCCTATGCACGAAAGCGTCATGATTTGAGTTTTAAAAAATGTGTTATTTAAAGTAAAAGAAGTCTTCGTGCTCTCAAATAATAACGTAAATTTTTAGGTGTTTGGTAAGAATACATCATCCCTTTTTCATTCTTGAGAATTGATAAGAGTGAAATATTGAATCACTTTCTAGTAGCAGATAAAATCAAAATGGGGTTTCTAGAAATAAGCATTGTTCCATTTACAACGTCTCTTCCTTTTGATATTGTGACTTGAGTAACATCGATTTCATGCATTTTTTGCTTCTTTAAGGTCCTTAATGCTTTATACATTGTTTCAATTAGAATTGTGTCTATAACTAGTCTGCCATCCTTCTTTAATTTAGAAATGCAAAGTTCAATAATTTTTTCAGTTCTACCTTTTGTTCCACCGATAATAATTGCATCTACGTTGGGTAGTGACGGTAAAATCTTTTCAGCCGTAGAATAAAATAAATTTGCCGAGACTCCAAATTTATCTAGATTTTTTCTTGTTAATTCGATGGCATTTTTATCCGAATCTATAGCGTAGACATTTTTAGAGTTTACCTGTAAGCAAATCTCTACAGTAATGCTTCCACTACCACAACCTACATCAATTACCGAATAGTTTTTTCTAAGACGTAGTTTACTTAGAACAATTGAACGTATATCTTCCTTGGTTATTGGAACATTTTCTGAGCGCTCAAATAGCTCATCTGGTATTCCTGGAGTTGAATAATTCCATATCATCATAAACAGATAAAATGGTTTTAAATTAAATTCTTTTAGATCATTGCTTTCCAGTATACAGGCCGGTATACGTGAGAATCATGAACATCAACAGCAAAAAGATAAATGGAAAAATTCCGTTGGTAGAGATTTTTTTCTTCTCATCAGTTTTTAATTTTAACCCCATTTTCTTTGCAACAACATACGATATTATATAAAAAAATAGTCCCACAAAGAAGATTATGGGTATGGAGCCCGAATTGTTGGATGGGTTTAATATAAGACCTAGAATAATACCGCAGATAACTCCCAAAAAGGCTCTCATGCAATATATCTTGTCAAGTTGTTCCAATTGCATTTTTCACATTGATTGGAGGTATTGGAGGTTTAATTCCTTTCGATTGAGTATTTGAATTTTTAATTAATATTAATCCTCATCTAAACTCCTTTATATGGAATTATCAGGAATAGAGCTCAATTTTCTCGTAAACAAAGTTAGCTCAATGGTCTCATCCCGTTATTACGTGAGTGATGTATACTCAGTCACAAAAAATTCTATTCTTTTGAAATTACATCATCCATTAGAGTCTGACATTATGCTTATGGTTTCGACTAAAGGGATATGGATTACAAACAAAAGATACAGACAGGTAGAAGAAAACCAAATTGTAAAGGTATTAAGTCGAGAGATGGAAAGGGCAAAAATAAGCACTGTATCGCAACCTGGAAGTGAGAGGATCTATTTCATTCATTTTGTAAATAGAGATAATAAAGCAAGGATTTTCATAGTTGAAATTTTTGGAAAGGGAAACTTCATTTTATGCGACCAATCTATGAATATCCTATGGATCTTAAATGCCGTTGAAGTAAGACATAGAACATTGAGGGTGGGATCTGAATATGTTTTGCCTCCAAATCGTGGTGAAGACGTCCTGCAAATTTCCCTAGAAAAAATGAAGAAAAATACAAAATTACAGTCGAGCAATATTGAATTGCTCAAATGGCTGGGCAGTTGTACATCTTTACCAAGGAAATTTGTTGAAGAAATACTACTTCAATCAAGGATTAGTACCAAGTATGCAAACCTTCTGAATGATAATGATATAGAAATTATTTATGAAAAAACTAAAGAAATAACAAATAAAGTTATTGATGAAAAAAATCATGAACCATCAGTTATTTTAGACAAGTCAGGATTAGCTATAGATGCATTTCCCATTTCCATGTCAAAAGAAACTAATGTAAAGAACGTCGCGACATACATGGATGCAATAGATCAAGTTTTGAGCAATGAGATAATTACAATTGGGAAAAATCTGAAAACGGAACAAGAAGATAGGAAAATTTTGGAACTAGAACATGATTTGGAAGAACAGAATAAAGCAAAATTGCAAGTAATTTCTATATCAAAAAGTCTTAGGAATGTCGCTCATCAATTAATGAAACTTTCGTTTATGGGTATTCAGGATATGCACGATAGCAAAGTCAAGATTCTTTTGGAAGATAATGACTCCAAAATTGTTCAAGAAAATGGCTTATCTTATTTGGATCTTTTTAATGAACGAGTTAAGTTAGAATCAAGTATTCCAAAATTTTCATCGTTACTATTTTCTAGGGCAAAAGAATTAGAACGTGGCGCTATTAATATAGATAAAGCAAGTGAAACCCTTAGATTAAAGATTGAAAAATTAAAAAATCAAACACAAAAAATTCATGAAAAAATTCAATTCAATACTTTAGTATCAAAACAATGGTATGAAAGGTATCGATGGTTTGTGACTACCAATGGTTATTTAGTAATTGGTGGAAGAGATTCATCGTCCAACTCTGCAGTGATACGTAAACACATGACTGAAAATGATATCGTATTTCATGCAGAAGTTCATGGATCACCTTTTTTTCTTGTAAAGAATGCAAGAAATAAAGAAGATAGTAATTTTTTAGAGGAGACTGCCCAAGCAACGGTTTCGTTCAGTAGAGCATGGAAAGATGGTTTGTCAAGTGCAGATGCATATTGGGTATTCCCTAATCAAGTAAAGAAGGGTGCTCCAACAGGTCAATTTCTTCCCAAAGGTTCTTTTGTGATTGAGGGCAAGAGAAATTATTGCAGAGGTATTGAAGTAAAGCTATCTGTAGGATTATTTCAAATTGAAAATAAGCGATATACAATTGTTTGTGGACCCTTAAATGCTATCAGAAAAAGAAGTTTGGTTTATGCTTCATTATTGCCTGGTGGTTCTGATCCTATGAACCTGGCAAAGAAAATTAAAAGTGAATTTGTAAGAGTAATTTCTGAATTTGATTCTAATTTATCAGATTATTTGAAAAGACTAATTCTAGACGAATTTATAAGGACCTTGCCTTCTGGGCAGTCTAAAATTGTAAGCGTTGAAAGAGGTCAATTTGTGAATGATATGAAGGATTGGTACATCTAGTACTAGGATAGAATTAGAAACACAATTAAACTAAACTAGCCAAGTGATATTGTGGGAAAAAAACTTCGAGAACATACCGATGCAAATATGACAACAAGGGTTCTTGTAAGGGATATTATGAACAGTCCTGTAATCACGGCTGGTCCAAAGGATAGTGTGGTGGACATTGCAACAAAAATGAAAGAACACAATATTGGCAGTGTTTACTGAATGGGATGTTGTTTCAAACGTTGTTGCAAAAAATTTAGAACCATCATCTATTAGCGCTGTAAAAGTAATGCAACCAATACATACAGTCGAAGCAGAAGAAAGTATCACTGAGGCTGCCCGACTATTACGAAAAAATAATATCAAGAGACTGGGAGTAGTTTATAAAGACAGATTAGCTGGAATCATCTCCACTTCGGACGTTATTGCTGTTACTCCAGAATTAGTTGATGTAGTATCTGAAAAGGCCGGTATTATTAGAGGAGAAATTGGTAGACCCACATCGTCTGTTTCGGGATATTGTGATGAATGTGGTGAATGGTCAGATATGTTAATGTTCTCTGAAGGTACATTTACATGCGAAGTATGCAGAGGTTCATGATGATCTCAAGTTGAAAAGTAAGGTAATATTTCATCAATGTTGTAATTTGGAAACGGAATATATCTGAATCGTAATATGAACAAGCAAGCTATCAATATTGTTATCCTCTAAAATGATTTCTTATCAAAAGATTAAAATCACGTGTTTCTGAAAATTGACTGAATGAGTTTAAATTCTCTAGAAAGAACTATTGATCAAGTTCTTTCTCAAAAAGAATCTGCATTGATCTCTGAGATTGACTCTGCACTTCAAAATTCGTTGAAAAATTTAGAATCTTCCAAGACTAGTCTCCAAGTTGAATATGACAATATTATCGAATCATCAAAGAAGCAGGCTGAAAATCTCAAACGTCAAATAATAGGATCAAGCACGTTGAACGCTAGAAATAAGGAACTTGTTACTATCGAATCAGCGATTAATGATATTTTTAATAAGGCAAAGGAAAAACTAGCAGAAAGCAATGATGAAAAAAATTATGAAAAATTGTTAGCCAAGATGTTAGAAGACAGTGCTGCAAAGCTAGGCTCTGACATAATCATACAATGTAACAAAAATGACTTGAAACTTGTAAAAAAAATATCATCACAAGAATCAATAGACAAGAAAATGAAATTAACTGTGTCAGATGACGTAATAGATATAATTGGCGGAATAAAGGCAACTTCAGTAGATGGAACAATGACTTTAGATAACACACTTGATTCGAGTATTGAAAGTCTCAAACCTTTAATAAGGAAAGATATAGTCCAACTGCTGAGAGGCGAAACTAAGTAGATGGTGGCAAAAGGAAAAATAGTATGGGTTAGCGGTCCAGCAGTTAAGGCTGATGGAATGTCATCAGTAAAAATGTATGAGACAGTAGAGGTTGGAGAATCAAAATTAATTGGTGAAGTTATCAGATTAACTGGAGATGTAGCTTTTATTCAAGTTTATGAATCTACATCCGGTCTTAAACCCGGAGAAGAAGTTGTTGGTACAGGACAACCACTTTCGGTCCTTCTTGGTCCCGGAATTATTGGAAGGATTTATGATGGCATCCAAAGACCGTTGGATGACATTGCAGAAAAATCTGGAGCATTCATTGGAAGAGGCATTACTACTAGTCCTGTTAATATGACGAAAAAATTCAAGTTTAATCCAACTGTTAAAAAAGATGATATTATTTTCGGAGGAACGATTCTTGGAACAGTTGAAGAAACTCCTCTGTTAACTCACAATATTTTGGTTCCACCAAAATCTCCTGAAGCAACAATTACTGAAATTGTTAAGGAGGGCGATTATGATTTAGAACATGTCATTGTACATGCGAAAAGCAAGAATGCAGATAAAATTGAATTAAAGATGTATCACAAATGGCCAGTTCGAAAACCGCGACCCTATGCTGAAAGATATGATCCTACAGTACCACTAATTACGGGCCAAAGAATTATCGATACCTATTTTCCTATCGCAAAAGGAGGAACTGGTGCTATTCCAGGTGGATTTGGTACGGGAAAGACTGTAACTTTGCATCAAATAGCTAAATGGGCAGACTCTAAAGTTGTTGTCTATATTGGATGTGGAGAACGAGGCAATGAAATGACGGAAGTACTTGTAGAATTTCCACATTTAATTGACCCTAGATCTCAAAGACCATTAATGGAAAGAACAGTACTCGTTGCTAATACTAGTAACATGCCTGTCGCTGCTAGAGAAGCATCAATCTATACGGGTGTTACTATGGCAGAGTATTATCGCGATATGGGATATGATGTAGTTCTCGTAGCTGATTCTACGAGTAGATGGGCAGAAGCACTTAGGGAGATGTCAGGCCGATTGGAAGAAATGCCTGCAGAAGAGGGTTATCCGTCATATTTGGCATCAAGACTGGCTGAATTTTATGAACGAGCAGGACGAATAAGAGCACTTGGTTCACCAGATCGTTCGGGGTCTGTGACAATAGTAGGTGCAGTATCTCCATCAGGAGCAGACTTTACCGAACCAGTAACGACTCATACCATTCGATTTATCAAGACTTTTTGGGCACTGGATACTAGATTAGCATATTCTAGACACTATCCATCAATTAATTGGATGCAATCTTATTCTGGTTATCTTGAAGATATATCTAAATGGTGGAAAGAAAACGTCAGCCCTGATTGGTATGACTTGAGAGCTGAATCGTATCAAATACTTCAACGTGAAGATACTCTAAAAGAAATTGTTAGATTATTGGGACCTGAAGCACTTCCAGATGAAGAGAAGCTTGTCATGGAAGTAGCTAGAATGTTAAAGATTGGTATTTTGCAGCAAAACTCTTTTGACAAGGTCGATACTTATTGTGGTCCAGTTAAACAATTAAAATTGGTAAGACTCATGGTAACGTTCTATAAAGAATCACAGAAGGCACTTAAAGAAGGAAAGTCATTAGCAGATATTAGAGCACTGCCAATAATAACCACTCTATTACGAGCAAAATTTGAAGTACCTGATGAGCAGATTTCAAAGTTAGACGAAATAGAAAAACAACTATTATATTCATTCAAAGGAAACATGGAGGAGGTAAAGGTATCTGTCTAAAACAACTGGAATTGAATATACCAAAATAGCAGAAATAAAAGGACCACTTATGATAATAGATGGTGTTACAAGAGCGTCATTTGATGAACTTGTAGAAATAGAAACAAATGATGGTGAACGACGATTAGGAAAAGTTCTAGAAGTAGGGAACGGCAAGGCTGTGGTTCAGGTTTTTGAAGGAACAACTGGTTTAGCCATTACTGGAACAAGAGTAAAGTTTCTTGGAAAAACTATGGTCATGCCGGTATCGCAAGAATTACTTGGGCGTGTGTTTGATGGCCTTGGAAGACCAAATGACGGCTTACCTGATCCTGTTGCAGATAAATTTCTTGATGTTAATGGAGAACCTATGAATCCTCAAAGTAGAGAATATCCTACTTCATTTATTCAAACAGGTGTATCTGTTATTGACGGAATGTTGACTTTGGTAAGAGGTCAAAAGTTACCAATTTTTTCTGGTTCTGGAATGCCACACAATATTTTGCACGTCAAGCTACCGTCGTGGGTACAAATGAAGACTTTGCTGTAGTATTTGCAGCAATTGGTGTCCAGTACTCTGAAGCACAATATTTCAAGAGGAGTTTGGAAGAATCTGGCGCATTAAGAAGGAGTGTATTGTTTGTTAATCTTGCAGATGACCCTGCAATTGAAAGAATTATTACTCCTAGAGTTGCTTTGACAGTCGCTGAGTATCTTGCATTTGATCTTGGAATGCATGTTTTGGCAATACTAACTGATATGACCAATTATGCTGAAGCACTTAGAGAGATAAGTGCAGCAAGAGAAGAAGTTCCAGGAAGAAAAGGATATCCAGGATATCTCTACACCGATCTGGCAAATAATTATGAGAGAGCGGGCAGAATTAAAGGAAAAAACGGCAGCGTTACTCAAATGCCAATTCTATCAATGCCCGCAGATGATATTACCCATCCTATTCCCGATTTGACTGGTTACATTACTGAAGGCCAGGTAGTGCTGGGAAGAGATCTATTCAGAAAGGGAATATATCCACCAGTTAATGTTATGATGTCTCTTTCCAGACTAATGAAGGATGGGGTTGGAGAAGGAAAAACTAGGTCAGATCACATGGAGGTTGGCAACCAATTATACGATGCTTATTCTAGGGCCCAAGAGGTAAGAGCACTTGCAGAAATTGTAGGAAAGGCAGGTTTGACAGGAGTTGATTTGAAATATCTTGACGCTGGTGATAATTTCGAAATCCACTTCTTAAAACAAAGCCCTGATGAAAATAGAAATTTGGATGAAACTCTGAGTAGAGCATGGGATTTACTAGCTACTTTACCAGAAGGAGAACTAACTAAAATTAAGGACAAACATATTCAACAATATTATAAAGGAAAAAAGTAAGTAAATATTCATCAAGATGTCATTTGGAAAAAATGTTACCGCGACAAAGATTGAACTAATAAAGATAAGAAGATCTCTGCAAGTTAGCAAGATGGTTCACAAAATACTAGATGATAAAAGAGAAGTCTTATTAAAAAAAATTGATGAAATGATAGAAGAAGCTAACAAGACAAGAGGAGATATATGGTCTCCACTTGCGGAGATCTATTCGGCAGTATATGATTCTTATATGTCGTTAGGAACATCCACGCTTGAATCAATATCAGATTCTACTCCAGGAATAATGGAAGTGAATGTGAACGTGAGAAGAATTGTGGATGTTAAAATTCCTACTTTGCAGATAAAGACCAAGGAAGGCGGTCAAGAGCTATCATATGGATTTTCCGAAACGAATGTGTATGTCGACAAGGCGTCTAAATCCATAAAGAATATGCTTCCACAAATTTGTAAAGCTGCAGAGTATGAAAATGCTATCTTTAGTCTAGCGAAGGAACTTGAAAAAACACAAAAATTAATTAATGCACTTGAATTTGTTATTATTCCCCAGTATCAAAATGCAATATCCTTCATTAAAGCAACACTGGAAGAACGTGAAAGGGAAGAATTTGTAAGACTGAAAAAAGTGAAAGTTGTTCTAGATAAGAAAAAGAATATAGAATAGAAAAAACATTGAAGGTTTATGGTAGATAATAAGATGGATAATGATATAATAGCAGAACATTTTAAGAAATCAAAACAAAATTTACAATCAGAGCACGATTCGATGGTTGACGCTGTAAGAAACGATATCTCTTCCTATAAGAAAAAAGCCCTATCAAATGTTTAGTCATAATTAGAAATTTCTATGCTATTATTTGTCTAAAAATTCCTAATTCTATGTCCATGAGACTTGTTTAGCGTATCTGGCGGTTGAGAAATATGGTCGAGTCTTCTTGATGTAGGATACGTCGAGTTACCGAACAATTTAGAATTTGTGGCGGATGGAAGGAAATCGCTCAATATGTCAATGATTATATGAAAGTAGGTCTGTTTCCATCATTCCTTAGTTATAATTAAATATGGCCTTTAATTTGCAACCCATGTATGATGAGTGTTAACAAAGAAAAAGTTAGTGTTATTCTTCTGACCATTGCTATAACTTCTAGCATTATATTGTATAACAATTGGGCATATGCGCAAGCTGGTGGGAAACAGGGTGCTTCGGATGCCGGTTCATCCAAGCTTATAGGTGCAGGAATGGCTTTTGGCCTTGCGGCCGCTGGTTCTGGAATAGGATTAGGTTTTGTGGGCGCCGCTGGTTTGGCAGCGATTAGTGATAATCCAAAAATGCAATCCAGAGTCTTCATATTTGTCGGTATGGTAGAATCAATTGCAATTTATGGTATCGTCATGATGTTCATTATCTTAGGTCAGTGATCCAAAAAAAATAGAACCATGACGAATTTATTCTATTTCTGTATCAAATAGAATCTAGTACGCTCCAAGTTTATGCAGCCAGGCTTTTTGTCAAATGGCTACTAGGATTTAATTTTATTCTGACATGAAAGTATTTAGAGGCTATCTAAAGACGATTAATTGAAAAATAAATATTGAAAAATAAATACGCATATCATTGATTTGATCCCCGGACCGGACAAATGGGAAAGATTTTAAGGAGAATTAATAATCAAACAACTCAATACTATGGGACAGGCCAAACTTCTAAAGACAACTTTGATTCTGCCAAGAGTTGAATCTCACGAAGCTGTTAGTAAGTTGGCAGAATTGGAATGGTTTCATCCATTGCAAAATCCCTCGGAACATAGTAATCCGTACTTCGACGATCTTTTGTTAAATGCCCAGAAATTATATCAGGATATTGATGAAGTTATTAGAGCTTTAAGCATACCGCTAGAGACTGGTGTAATGGCCACTCTTGTCAAAGGTGCCCCGCAGGAAAAAACTGATTACAAGATAAATGATATTCAGAATTTTATTGTCGAATTAGAAAAAAAAAGTAAGCTTCTATTAGAGGAACCGAAATCCTTACTGAAAACACAACTGCAAATTGAAAAGGAACTTGAGGAATTCCGTAATGCTCAAGATGCAATTGGTAGTGCATCAAAGCTTAAAATGGAGTTATCAGAACTACGTAGGCTGAACACATTTTTTGCAGAAATTTTTATTGTAAATTCCAAGGATATTAAGGAAATTCAAAATAGTTTAAGTGAACTGATAGTCTATCCCTTCAAACTTAACGATGATAAATCCTCTATTATTGTCATAGGCTCACAGGAAGATTCAGAAAAAATCATGAAAGTGCTTAGAAGCTTCAATGTGCATCCCATACAAATTCCACCTGATTTACCACAAAATCCAAGTATCGCTTTTGATCGCTGCCAAAAGACCTGTAAGGAACTAGAAAAAAAATCCGCTGAAATTGTTAAGAAAATTGAAAAGTTGAAGATATCACTCTTGCCGAAATTGCTTTCACTTTACGAATCATCCAAACTCGCAAAAGATATTTTGGAGGTAACTAGAAAGCCAGGAGGAACAAAGAACTTTGCGGTTAT
>VBPX01000043.1 GCA_005877075.1 Nitrososphaerota archaeon
AGAGGAACCGAAATCCTTACTGAAAACACAACAGCAAATTGAAAAGGAACTTGAGGAATTCCGTAATGCTCAAGATGCAATTGGTAGTGCATCAAAGCTTAAAATGGAATTATCAGAACTACGTAGGCTTAACACATTTTTCGCAGAAATTTTTATTGTAAATTCCAAGGATATTAAGGAAATTCAAAATAGTTTAAGTGAACTCATAGTCCATCCCTTCAAGCTTAACGATGATAAATCCTCTATTACTGTCATAGGCTCACAGGAAGATTCCGAAAAAATCATGAAGGTGCTTAGAAGCTTCAACGTGCATCCGATACAGATTCCACCTGGTTTGCCACAAAATCCAAGTATCGCTTTTGATCGCTGCCAAAAGACCTGTAAGGAACTAGAAAAAAAATCCGCTGAAATTGTTAAGAAAATTGAAAAGTTGAAGGTATCACTCTTGCCCAAATTGCTTTCACTTTACGAATCATCCAAGCTCGCAAAAGATATTTTGGAGGTAACTAGAAAGCCAGGAGGAACAAAGAATTTTGCGGTTATTCAAGGATATATCCCAGACGGCATGGAGAAAAAGTTCAAAAATCTCACAAATAGTTATATCGCTATTACCGAGCCGGCTAGATTAGATAAGGATTCTGGCAATCAACTTCCAACGCTACTTCTCAATAACAAGTATGCAAAGACTTTTGAAGTAATAACTGAAACTCAGGGACTACCTAATTATGGTGAAGTAGACCCGACTCCAATTATTGCCTTCGTATGGCCAGCTTTTTATGGCATCATGTTTGGAGATTTGGGACATGGTCTTCTGCTTTTTGGATTAGGAATGTTCTTACGGTACAGAGCAAATGGAAGTTTAAAGACATGGGCAACCTTGTTGGCTGCAAGTGGTGCAGCAGCTAGCATAGCAGGTTTAGGAACAGGAGAATTATTTGGTTTTCATATAAAAGAAATGGCCGTACTGGCACCCCTATTTGCGCCACTGGACGGTCTAGTGGGAGCTCTAAATGTTTCAGAATTAACATTTGAGCAGGTAATAAAGATACTGAAAGTATCCGTTGCTATTGGTATCATACACTTGCTGATGGCACTGTTTCTGAGGTTGAGAAATGATATCCTACAAGGACACAAACTTGTCATTCTAACACATGATATTCCTTCTATAATACAATTTCTTGCCATAGTAGCATTGATACTTGCTGCGATAGGTTCAGGATACGATATAATAGGTATGTTTGGTATATCTGGAGTCATTCATAATGAACCGGTACCATGGTTGACATATCTATTCGGAAACTGGGTAACAGTAGACTTGGTTGCCAAAGCTACACCACCTATAATCTTTGCAACAGTTGGAATTATGATTTACGGAGGAAAAAAAGAGCAAGAACTTGCTGCAAAAAGTGGTCACGATGAGGGAAGTGGATTGATGGGAATTGTTATTGAGGTTATACTAGTAAGGATAATTGAAGTTCTTTCTAATGTGATTAGTTATACCAGAATTGGAATTATGCTGTTGGTACATGCTGCTCTCTTGGTAACGGTCAATCAATCATACGCGCATGGAGGAGGATTAGCTGTTTTGATCGGGGGTAATATAGGGATCATGCTTATTGAAGGGTTAATTGTATATATTCAGACGATTAGATTACACCTTTACGAATGGTTCCCGAAATGGTATATGGGTGAAGGAGTCGAATTTAAGAAATTACTTCCAAAAATGCTTTATTCAAATCTTATTTGGTCGGAAAAAAGATCGGGTTAGATATAGAAACAAGTTGAATTCGCAAAAATATTTTTTAGATTATTCATTTTAGATTGATCTACATTTGAAACACATGGGGGGTAAAACCTGTGCTACAGAATCGAAAGATCCTAATTGATATTAATTAACTTTGACACTATCGTATCTCTTGGAATTTTCTGTTCAATCCCAGATGCTATCGCTGACAAATTTCTAACTTCTGCCATGATAAGTTTTAGAGCCGCAAGGACAATCCCCACACTAAACATGGTTCTAAAAGCTGACATAGCCCGCTTTAATCCCATATCTTCAAATCCCTTTTCTATATGTAATATGGAATCTATATCATTAGTTGGATTTTGGGGAACTATGTCTTTGTAAACTGTAGTTGACAATTCTGCGATTGCCTCCGGTATTTTTTCAGCATTAATCATTTTTTGAATCGTGTCTTTTGTTACCTTAGAGGTACTCGTTACAATGAGTTGACTTATGTCATCAGGAGACAGATTCCAAAACTTTCCTCGAAGTATTGCAAGCACATTATAAGAATCAATATCTACAGAGACAATATTTTTTGCCTCCATTGATTGTGATTCAGTATTCATTGCCCTGCCTAGATCGTGATAGAAAACGTGATCAAGATATACATCAAAAACCCTCACATCTCCTTTATCCTTGTATATAGCAGCTGCTTTGGTAACATCGTCAGCAAATTCGCTTCCGGCAAGTGTAGAAATCGCTTCATCCAGATTCTTTGAAACAAGCGCTTTAACTACAAGGTCCCGTCTACCCACAAGTTCTTCTGCCCTCAGATTTATCTTGGGCAATAATTCATCATAGGATTTTCCGAGAGCTTTACCCTTTAGAATCATCTTTAAATTCCATATGATATATTTTATGAAATAAGAGCTAATAATTTTGGCTCCGCCAGAAACAGTAACCATTTTTGCGTGTGTGTTCACTAAATATTCTTTCAATGCATTTTCTATTTTATCAGCAGTATAAGGTTTAGTAAGTTTCGCTAACGCATCAAGATAAACAGTATTCTTCATTCTTGTTACTAGTTCATCCATATCCCTCGACTCACATAGTATTTGAAGTTCATTCTTTGTTAGCATTCTTCCTTTTAATCCATGAGACATGACAGTTCCAAAAATTTTTCCTGGCATACTTACTTTGCTCAATGGTTATAAAAGCACATCCTTGCTCAATAATTAATAATCCTGCATCAATTTTAATCTTGCCTGAAAGATTCAAGCCTTGCTTTTCTATGCAAAACATCCACACAAGGAGCTGAAATTGCTTTATATCAATTTGAATCACGTCATATTAGTCGAACCGATAGTCAAAAACTAGCGATGGTGTGTGGACAAGAGAACACATTTTATATTTTATGATTCATGCTTTGGTTTACTAGGGCAGTGAATAATTGAGTGTTAAAAACCAAGTTTACAATATCCCTTAATTACTTCTCCGCCATCAAAATCAGTTACCAATTTATCTATACTTTTACGAAATCCAGATTGCATCTCATAAAAATTTTTTTCTTTTTCGATGAGATTATTTGAGTGTTTACCAAGTTCTTTGTATTCACAAATAATATTGAAAATTGAATTTAATTTTTACTTATGGTGAATCAGTTTCTTTATCTTCCCAAAAAGATAAGTGAAGTTGAATAAGGCATACTGAAATTTCGAATATTTCTAATTATTTCTTGATATCTAATAATAAATCATTAGATCTTATATGATAAATAAATCCAATATCATTGTGATATCTTCAAAAGTATTCTGCCCATTTTGTTTCACTTTTATACCATTCTTATTTCTGTTTTCTTTATTTTGTTATAGTATACGATTATGGTAACGATATTCTTGATTTATTCAAAGTTTATATTCTTTTAATTGTGTTTTTTTCAGTTCATTTATGAATTCCTCGAGCTTCTTCATAGTTTCAGGATGCAAGTGATGCTCTATACCTTCTGCATCATTATTCGCGGTTTCCTCGTCTACCCCAATTATCTTGAAGAACTCGGCTAAAAGACCATGTCTGTTACGAATATTTCTAGCAATACGGATTCCTTCATTGGTTAGCCTAATGCCTCTATATTTTTCATATTTTAGATACCCCGTTTCATCAAGTTTCTGCATCATTTTGGTCACGCTAGGAGAACTTACATTAAGATAACTTGAAATGTCTACGGTTGTAGCATATCCCTTTTGTTGTACTAGTTCATAAATCACTTCTAGATAATCCTCCATTCTATCTGTCCGATCCTCTTTCTTTGCACTATTTGCATCGCGAATAGCCACTAATCTATTATCCTTCTCTAGTCGTTTCATTTCACTGAGTTTATTTATCACAGTGACCCCTCTTTATTATCCATTTTACTCCTACTAAATATTTAATAATCATCGTTAAACCAACAGTCCTGTAAGATACATTATTAACATTCCAAATGCAAAGCCTATGATAATCCAATGATTATTCAGCAATCCGCCACGCCCATTGATGTGATACATCCAAGAGCCAATCGAGTAAACTACTTGGAATATTGCACCTGCACCTATTGAAAGAAAAATTACAGTTGCAATAGGAGAGTACAAAAATCCCCCTATCCATGCCCCCAAAATAGTAGGACCTCCTGCTATCAAACCCATAACCATTAACTTTGCTAGAGGAATTCTTCGACTCTTAGCCATGGGTGCTACAATGGCTAATCCCTCTGTGGTATTATGCAATGTGAATCCTAAAATCAAAAATGAGCTTAAAGCTACCTCTCCTAACAAGACTGCTGCTCCAATAGCCAGGCCTTCTCCAAAATTATGTAATCCGATACCAATTGAAATCATCATAGATATGGCAATAGGCCTTATCATTTGCTGTTGTTGGAATGATGTAGAAGATCTGATATCCTTTAGATCCAAATCAGGCTCTGAACGGCTTGAATATCCTGACTTATATTCAATGTCAGGTTTGGAACGCTTTGAGGCACGCTGAATCAATCTCTGTGAAACATACAAGAGAGTTATTAAAGTAACAATTGCAACCATTATGATCAGAATCTGTGCATTAAAGGCAGGCGCAAGAGCATTCACTGCTATCTCATTACTCTCGAGTAGAGCATCTATACCAAGAAAAACCAATAATCCCGCAGTAAGGCTAAGGAAAAAGTTGTACTTGTTGGAACTTAATCTTCTAATGAATGGATACCATACAAGACCCATCATTACAGGAATAACCCCTACGTATGTACCAATGAGAGCAAATGTTGAAGCCTGTCCAACTGTTGGACGCGGCGCCGGAGCTGCAGACTTAACCTTTTCATGAAATCGCGTTCCATCGTCTGTAGTTATTCCTATTTCATATGGCTCTCCACGGTTCCATACGAATGGGATTATTACTTTAGCATCTGCGAGTCTAGTTAGTGTTCGTCCAGGCTCTATTGCTGCAGGATATATTCTATCATTCACATCAGCTTGTGCAATTGTGATCTCTGAAGGTCCAGTGTTTCTTACAAAGGCTACTATATTGTCATCTAAAAATTCCACCTTCTCAATAGAAATTTCAGGTAGTGGTTTGACAGAGCTTTGAAATATGATTCCGGGGGAATTCAATAGCAATACTACCATTGCCCCAATAACGATAAAGGGAACAACTCCAAATAGTATAGTCCGCTTCGATATTCTGTAAGTATTGTGAATATTGCCTTCCTCTCTTTCCATTATTTCACGCCTCCTGTTGACACCAGGTTAGTTGTCTTATTAAAGTCAGATGTAGAGTAATTTGTGATATTCCTTCTTGACGTGACGTTTAAATCCTCATTAACAGACTGAGCTGTCCCATCTTTTACGAGAAATAGCCCTGTCCATCCTTTCTCTGCAAACTCAGTCTTGTGAGCATGAAACATATACATTCCGGGATATTTATAACTGAATTCCAATATTCCCCGTTCTGCCTGGTTCATAGTAACGATATCAGTATATTCATCTGGTATCAATTTCGTTCCGGTTTTATAGAAATCAAACATATTGGCGTGTAAATGGAAGTTATTGAGAGGATCATATTCGAGCATATTTAATAGATAAATTCGAATTAATCTATTTTTTTCAATTTGAATAGGATGATGCATGTAATAGAATGGAATTCCGTTAACCGTATAGAAGTTATTTTCAGTATCAAAATCAGTATCGTAACCGTTCATTAACATTACCATCTCGTCAGCTTGGGGTCTACCTTGTTTGGGATCGACAATGAATACCCCATAAAGACCATGGGTTATGTGTTCCTCGAGAGGCTGCATATGACAATGGTATGGGAATACTCCAAACGGTTGTGCAGTAAATTCGTAAGTGAATTTGCCCCCAGGTGCAATTCCTTCAAAGACTCCATCCATTTCTGCTGGGTGTATACCATGAAAGTGGACTGAGTGGAATTTAGTACCGTTATTTAGTAAAGTGATTCTGATTATATCGCCTTCGGTAGCTCGTATAGTTGGCCCTGGTATTGTACCGTTAAACGTCCATACATTATAGAAGACGCCTGGAGAAACTTCTTTAGTCTGTCGGTCCGATGCAATCAATGTAAAATCTCTTATCACTGTTCCATTAGAAGACGTTGATATTCTTCCATAATTAAATTCCCTGAGGTATTTCATTGGATCTACAACTGCATTCTTCGGCTTTATGACGAATGAAGTCGGATCTAAAATATCACCTGTTGTTTGAAGTATAGGATATCCTGGAGTATGACCACCAACAGTGTCCAGCTTAGATGAATTCTGATCGCTAAGAGAACTTCTGCTATATAACATTGTGGAAATAGCAAAAATCATAATGGATATCGCAACACCAAAAAGTACGACTATCCTTGAATATGTCCTCAAGTTTATTAACTATCTTTAAGTTAGTTAGAAATGCTAATAAATGTTTCCCTAGTCTAACAATAATAATTCATGGCTTATTAAAGTATAGTGTGCATATTACAGCAAGACAATTACGACCGCAAATTTCGTTCAGCCTTATTACGCATAATCGGATTAAACCGTCTGAATATGGAAAAATCTAGACTTAGAATCACATACCTGAATCCCCTTGCAGAGACAAATATGTGCTCAATCACCTGTGCTCATTTTGTCCTACTCCAATATTAGCTGACCCCACTTACTGGCAAGGTTCAAAATCCTACAGGTCCCCATGCGAAAGTCGTTCGTTGTCAGATTCATATTTTAAATAATATCATTTCTTATTCAATAGAAACTAAAAGCTAGATACCATCTAGTAGAGCCTACTACATGAAGGGCACTAATCCCTATGAGTTCAACCTATTTTCCCCACCCAATCTTCAACAACGGACAATGAATGCTGTATTATAAATGCTCAATTTAGAAATTCTAAACTAGTTTATAGTTTAAATCAAATAACATTTAATTCTCATCATTTATTTCTAGTTTCTTGGTTTATGTTCCTGTCATAAATATCATATGTGGTTATGCAATCGTTCTCCCAATCTGAATCATTGAAGGTGGGAGTTTCTTAAGAATGAGTTTCTGTTGAATCTGAAACTAATTGACTTTCACTGGTTAAATCTTCTATTTTCTTGTTTATATTTAACGCTATTTCCAATAAGTCAGGTTCAATTCTGTTTTGTTTTATAAATGACGCTAACGCTTGAGTATCTTTAGGTAAGCACATTCCATCAAATGGTCTTCCAAATTCGGTGCCATACTTGCCTATTCTTTTATCCAAAGATACCCCCAAGCTTACGACCTTATGATCTATTCCAAGATGTTGACATATCAATCCTATTTCGTTAAAAAATGAAATCTTTAATGACAAAAAGCAATTTGATGCATATTTAATTAGTTCTGCAGCCTCAAATGATGTAACGATTATATTTTTTGTCAATGGTTCGTATATCTCGATTAAAATTTTGGATAACTGAGCATGATCTTCACCTATTATTACCCTATCTGGTTTGAAGAAATCATCCAATGATGAATTTTGCCTTAGGAATTCTGGATTGTATACAACATCATAGTCAATCCCTCTCTTTGTTTTACAATTTTTTTCAAGATAATTGACAATTTCATTACGCATTGTTCCAGGCAAAATCGTGCTGCGGAAGACTAACAGATGTTGTTTTTCGGCTGTATTGAGATACTCGGTTATGTGTTGTAGTACGGAAAATATCTGAGATAAATCTTGTTCAGAATTATGGGTAGGAGTATTCACGCAAACAAACGAGATGTCAGTCTGCGACAGTGCTTCACTTAAATTATTTGCTACATTATATCCATCATTCTTTAAAGCTTCACGTTTTTCTTTTGAAATGTCATAAAAAATAACTTTATGCCCTAATTCGTGAAAGCCTTTTCCAGTTGCACTCCCTACAACACCAGAACCAATAATACTTATCCTGCTCATTCCCAAATCACTCTCTTATGGGGAGATTATAATTAATACTATTTATATAATTACCCAATCTCCCAACTGGATTTACATAATATTATTTTGAAAGTTCTGTTAAGTATACTGTGAATGTTCTAGATTTCTAAAATTCATATACTTGTTAACATACTCACCGTATATCTTAGAAATTCACTGATTTATTCGTGAAATTTGTTATAGAGCTTATGCTATATTGAGTTTAATATTTATTCAATTTAATTATCCAAAAATGATGAGATAGATTGCGATATTGGATAGGAAAATCCAAGAGTAATAAAATGAATGGCAAATCCAATGATTGCACCCATTATTACGTTCTCTGTGTACGAATATATTCCCAAAAATATTCCCAAAGCAGGAACAGTAAATACCAATGCAAGGATTACACTCGTACTAATCAACTTTATCATGAGATCAGACGTAACATTTTCTGATTTCTGACATGGAAATTCAAATTTTATACTTGTTCTTGACAATTAACAAAACGCTGTTTTTTGAAACCAGATATATGTATTGACACCTTAAAAATTACGAAAAACATTCGCATAACTTGTAGAATTTAACTGGATAATAGTTACATCATGAATTTTGTTAGGACTGAATAAATTAAAAAATCATAAAAAGGATAGTTGAAAAGTATATGGCAACATAATTAAAGTATGTTTATTCGAATCAGACCGCTGTAAATTAATTGGATACTAATGTGACTTGCGAGACTATTTCCAGGTTAGATGTGTTTATGATAGCAAATTATTAGCCTATTTTGAAAAACAAATTGATTAGTATATCAAATATTGAGTTTACTATTTAATTCCCATTTGTAGCTGGCTCGGACATTTTTCAAGGTATAAACACGTATCATATCATTGAATTGATAACTTTTTTGAGATTTTATATCCAAAACCCATTGCAACGAAAAGAGTTATGATTCCAACAGGTATCGTTATAATTAAATTTGTTTTAATTATGTAATGAAATACAACAGTACTGATGATAGCTGGGACTGCTATAACAAGAGCCAGCAAGGAACCATTTAAAAAAATTCTTATTGTAGAAATTTTCAAATCCCTGTTTTCAGAATTTGGATTCAACTTGAACGATATTATTTTTTTATTATATAAAAATCATTCACAATCAATTTTACAAAAATGTGAATATGTTATATGAGAGTATTTAATTATTAAATTGAACTTTATAATTGCGTACCTTCTTTTTTCATCATATTTAATGTCAAATTTGGAATCAATTTGGATAAAAAGAAAAATAGTTTTAATCTAATATAGTAGTCAATGCAACTAAAGGAAATTGGCCTTCAATTATGCACCTGTACTTGGATAGAGATAATGACTTGTATAGGTATTGCACTATATCTACTCTATAATTCAGAATATTATCTTGTCCTAATCACCACCTTGGTTTTTTCACCGCTCATCGGATTTCATTTTGCAGTGTCAAGAACAAACAAGGAAGAATATTGTACTAGTTGTAGAAAATCATATTGGACCTAACTAACAAGACCTACATTAAAAAATTAATTCATCAATACTCAAAATCCTTCCACAATACTTGCATTTTAGAACAATTTTTTCCTTATCTAATATTTCAATTACAGACTTTATGTTCTCGCCAATGGTCACACATTTTAAATTAGGACACTTGAAAACTCCAGTAATAAAATCTGGCAGTTGTATCTTTCTCTTTTCAGCTAACTTGTATTCTTTGATGATGTTTATTGTAGCATGAGGAGCTATTAGTGATAGTTTATTTGTTTCATCAGGTTCTAAATATCTGTTTTCTACTTTAATAATATCCTTCTTTTCATATTTATTGCTCGGAACATTCAAAGCAACAGTTATAACATTACCTTCCCTTCCTGTTATATTCAACGCTCTCAAGACTAAAAATGCTTTACCTGATTCAATATGATCTATTACAGAACCATTTTTGATTCTTCTGACAATTAATTCAATCGAATTTGACACATTCTATACGCCCTTCCACTATATTATTAACAATACTATAAAAATATGAAATATACAAATGTCTGCAAATCAGGAATTTGAAATATATTTTATATATTGCACTCTCAATGCTCAAAATTTTCTTACATTTTCCTATTTAAGATATGTTACTTTTGATTGAAACAATAATATATCAATTCAAATGATATTTTGCATCATCATCTTTTTGAATTCGATATCTGATAGATTTTTTTTCGCTTCTAGTATCATGGCAACATCATTGCCAAGAATATATCTTTGGTTAGGTTCCTTATAACTTAGAACTTCTAATATCAATTTTGCAACATCAATAGGAGACGTAGCGTGTTCTTGCATTAAATCCATATTTTTCTGAATCCTATCTAAGGATTGAAAATATGGAGAGCTCTTTTCCATAGAATGTTTTGATACGATACAATTACTAAAAAAATCGGTTTTAATTACTCCAGGTTCAATTATGATTACCTTTATTCCAAAGGGAAAAAGCTCATACATTAAGGATTCACTAAATCCTTCGATAGCGAATTTGGTACTTGCATAAGCTGAAATACTAGGAAATCCAATTTGTCCTGCCCCTGAACTTATGTTAATGATTGTCCCACTTTTCTGTAATCGCATGATAGGAATTATCTTCTTTGTAACATTGAGAGCTCCAAAAAAATTCGTCTCAAATTGCTTTCTTATTTCATCCAAAGTCAAGTCTTCAAAAAAACCTATCAAACCATAACCGGCATTGTTAATCAATACATCAATTCTCTTTGCTTCTGATTGGATATGGTTGATAGCTTTCTCTATTGAAGCATCGTCACTTACATCAAGTTCCAAGATGCTTAAAGAAAGTTTTTCTTTTTTTATTACTAGCTCAAGAGGATTGGATTTCTTTGCGTCTCGCATAGTTGCAAAGGTATGATAACCATTTCTAGCAAGCATTAACGCAGTTTCATAACCTATGCCACTCGAACAGCCTGTAATTAGTGCAACTTGATGCATTATGGTATTACTATCTTATTTTTTATATATATTTAGATTGGGCTGAGGTTCAAATATAGATAATATGTAAAGTGCTCAAAAAAATGTAGTTTTACCTAAATCTATCAAATAAGAGCACGCTTTAATGGAAAATACATGATACTTCAAATGGGCGTGCGGTGCAAGAAAGATTAAAAATATTAATTTATCATAGAAATCGAATCGATATCAATTGTCCGACCCTGATAAAGAACCAGGCACAAACTCAACCATGTCGCATAACCAACTAGTCAGGTCTCTGGGACTCTTAGATATACTCATGGTCGGAGTTGCTGCAATGATTGGGGGTTCCATTTTTGTTCTAACTGGAACAGCAATAGGTCTTGCAGGCAGTGCGGTTATTGTAGCGTTTATTATCAATGCCATAATCACGCTATTTACTGCCATGGCATATGCTGAGCTAGGTTCTGCTATGCCTGAGGCGGGCGGTGGATATCTATGGGTAAGAGAAGGGTTACCTAGACCAAATGCTTTCATAAGTGGCTGGATGGCTTGGCTTGCACACATAATTGCTGGTTCTTTATATGCTGTAAGCTTTGCGTCATTCCTTATAGGCCTGTTAGATATGACCAATATTTCACACGGCGTTGTGCTCTTGAATATGATACCATTAGAAAAGTTAATAGCGGTAGCATCTATTGCGTTTTTCGCTTATCTCAATATTAAAGGAACGTCTGAAACAGGTAAGACGGGCGATGTTGTTACTATAATCCAACTCGGATTAATATTCATCTTAATTGCAGCTGGTTTGTGGGTCATGAATGGTCAACCTAACTGGCAGATGAATTTTTCCAATTTTATGCCAATGGGAATCAGTGGTGTAGTAGCAGCAATGGGTCTTACGTTCATAGCATTTGAAGGCTATGAAGTAATCGTTCAGACAGGAGAGGAAGTAAAGAATCCAAGAAGGAATATTCCACGGGCGATATTCATATCCTTAGGTGCTGTAGTCGTTTTGTACTGTTTAATTGCTTTTGTATCCATAGGAGCCATATTCCCCGCCGGAATACCGTCGTGGAAATATATTGGTATCAGCGGTGAACTTGGAATAATGAAGGCCGCAGAGCTGCTAGTACCTTACGGTGCATTTATCGTTTTAGGAGGAGGTATGATTTCCACTCTAGCTGCTCTAAACGCAACAACATTTTCATCTGCTAGAGTAGCCTTTGCCATGGGAAGAAACTATAATATGCCGTATCAAATGAGTGCAATACATAGAAGGAACAAGACACCCTATGTAGCCATACTACTATCAGGTATGATAATGGCGGTAATGGCCTACGGCCTTCCTCTCGCACAGATAGCGGTTGCAGCAGGTGTTATTTTTTTATTATTATTTACTCAAGTTAATATGGCTGCAATTACTATTCGTAGGATTTATGGAGATAAGTTAGAATATGGATTCAAAACCCCATTCTTTCCAATGATACCAATAATAGGTATATTTCTCAATCTCGGATTAGCAGTTTATTTGCTTATTACTCAACCTTTGAGCTGGGCAATAACCGTGGTATGGGTGTTAATTGGTTTTTTTGTGTACCGATTGTACACGTTTAGGATAGAAATAGATCATTATGCTCCAATAGTTACTAGTGAGGGAGATCTAGAGAGAAAAGATTATAGGATTTTAATTCAATATGCCCCCGAAGACCCAGATAGACTATTAAAATATGCAATCAGGATAGCGAAAGAAAATATAGGAGAGATTAATATTTTGAGAGTGATTACAGTTCCAAAACAGACTCCCCTATCTGCAGGAACAGGATATGCTGAGACAGCAAAGAAGTCATTCGAACCGTTAGACAAGCTCCTTGATAAACAAAATATATTAAATCACTATCTCGTGAGAATATCACACGATGCAAGCGAAGCAATATTGGCAACTGTAGAAGAACAAAAAATAGATCTCCTGATAACAGACTTTGAGACATTCAGAAACAGCAAGAAAATTCAAACAATATTGACATGTGATGTGCTGGCTATTTTGTCAGAAGGAAATGAAGAGTTCACATTTGAATCAGTCCAAAATTCGAGGTCAAAAGAACGTTTTAGTCAGAAAAATTTAGTCGTACTATACGATGGAGGAGATCATTCCGATGTTGTTCTAAAAGCTACTAGTTGGTTAGAACGTTCAGGTCAATTCAAAGTTAACGTTCTCTATATAAATACCAAAAAAGACGACGAGAATGAAAAAATTGTGAGAATAACCGATGTTCTAAAACAAAAGGAATATCTTGAGCAAGTTGGAATTGAATTCAATGAAATTACTCTTTCAGATAGTGATATGCGTTATAGTAACGAAGCTGCAGATACAATTTTATCATCATTAGCAAATTTTCAACCAGATATTGTTATAGCTGGTGCAACCATTTCAAAATTTAGTTTCTTTAGTGATCCTCATTTTATAAATTTGTTATATGAATTGAAATGTCCGATTATAATAGCGAGACATTTTGCTATTCCGGGCGTTCATATGATAAAGACTTTAATTCACAAGTTAAAAAATTTCATTTTCGAAAAAATTAAAGACTTAACTCTCATTATCAAAAAAGTCTCGAAAAAATCAAAGACTTGAGGACTTGCTTACATTAAATTGAAGTCTCACTTTCGTAATACCACCACGTTACCTTATTTTCTATTTTCAAATTTATATGATATCCCAAATATTTGATTTAGCAATTATTTTGATTCTTCTCTGAGATTATCAAGATTTATATTGCATTAATTTACTTAGGTAAGCCTAATAGTTTAATGGCACTGAAAAACAATATTCATTCAAATTCGTTAATATTAGGTTGAAATAATGAATGAAAACTTTCGATGGAATCCAAAACAGGGAAAAATTTCCATTAATTTTATGCATACTTTTCCTTATTTCTAGTATCGTATTTAATTCAACGTATGGCGCGCAGAATATTGAGATTAGCTATGATGACTCAATCTTAGCAACAGTTAATGTACATAGGATTTTGGCACAAATGAATTTGGTTCAGGCAAGTCTTTCAAAGGGGGATATGTCAGGAGCATTTGATCACGCATATATCTCACACTCTATAATCCTTCCTTCAATAAAAGACAAGTTTGGAGAAATAGATCAAAAATCAACTGAAAGATTGGAATCACTTTTAATTGATTTACCAATAATGATAAAATCTAATATTCAATCATCACAAATTGAAAGTAAGGTTACTCAAATAGTAACAATTTTGAACAACATTAATTCAGATATACTTAATCCAAATATTTCAAATTACAATTCAATCATGGCATCAACAATCACGATACTATTAAACGACACTTCTAAATTCTATCAGCTATCTAATATTGGTAATAGTAAGAATCCGTTTAACCAACTTGATTATGAAAATGCGATAGGGATGGTAAATATTTCACAAAAAATATATAATAATATATCCAAAATATTTAGTAATTCCAAACAACTAGAACTTGAGTCTTTTTTTGGTGATTTGAAAAATTCTTTATCTCAGAAATCTGATCCACAAAGCATTTCACAACTTATAACAGCTATTCAAACAAATATTGTTGAAGGTGGAAATGAATCTAATCTTCAATCCGATAATACTTTAAGAATATATTTTGAGAATATAAAATATTTGTTGTCAAAAACCATTGGATCTATAACGGAGGATTCTGACTATACTACTGCTGAGAAGTATGCAACTACTGCATATTTGGACAATTTCGAATATATTGAATCTCCGCTTGAAAAACTTGAACCCAATCTTAAAGGCAGCATAGAAAAAATGATGAGAGAGGAACTTCGGGAGTTAATAAAGAACAAACAACAACCACAAATAATTGTTCTTGTAAACAATATCTCTAATAGTCTTTCGCAAGCTGCCAATCTTTTGAATATAAATTATGAAAATATTAATGTAAATGATAGCTCTACTCAATCAGTTCCTACAATAAAGAATGTTCAACCTAAGAATTTAAGCAATATTAAAGAACTAAGTAAGGGTTTTGGAACTTACAACGGAATAAGAAAGGGGTTTGGTGAGAGTTCAGACTCAGATAAGACGGATGTAAGAACTGACATTGATAATATAAGGATCAAATTAGTGGATCTACTTAAGCAATATAAAGAAGCGAAATATGATAATGCATTAGCCCTATCTAGATCAGCTTACTTGGATAACTATGAAGGTATAGAGATTCCACTTAGGCCGATAAATTCAGACTTTACTCTTGACATGGAAATAAAATTTGCAGAATTGCGCAATTTGATTCAACAAAATCAGCCATATGCAAAGATAGAAGCAAAGGTCGTTGAAATTAGAAGTGGATTAGATGAATCTGAAAGAATGGTAACTGGTACTGGTGTTCTAGCTCCTTCCATAGCTTTTTCTACTTCATTTTCAATTATATTCAGAGAAGGTCTTGAATCTGCGCTCATAATAGGTGCTATGATCACTTATTTAGAAGCATCTCGAAATGCACATTATAAGAAACATGTTTATCTAGGAATTGTGATATCTATTATTGGAACAGTTATTACATGGTTTGTAGCCCAATTTGTTATAGATATTACGGGTGCAAGTAAAGAGCTAATTGAAGCAATAGCCGGAATTTCAGCTGTTGTAGTTTTATTCTGGGTAAGTTTCTGGATATTAAATAAGGTCGAAACAAAGAAGTGGATCGAATTTGTAAAGGCAAAAGTTTGGCAGGCAACAACATCGGGAAGCGTGATGGTCTTTACTATGTTATCGTTTTTTACCGTTTATAGAGAAGGATTTGAAACTGTACTATTTTATCAGGCCATGTTGTCATTCGCAAAAAATATGGAATTTCTTGTGATCTTGGGTCTAATACTAGGACTTGCAGTAATAGTTAGTATTGTATTTATTATGAAAAAATTTGGCAAGAAGCTACCACTACGTATATTATTTGGACTGACGATGGGAATTGGAGCCTACATGTCTATCGCATTTATTGGTAATGCCATCAGAGAATTCCAAGAAGTAGGTTATATTTCAACTACGCATCTATTTGGAATAATACCACGTTTAGAGTTAAATTTGGCTACAATGACTGGTATTCATCCCACCTTAGAAACAACAATAGCTCAACTAATACTTTTGTCAGTTTATGTTGTAGGATCTCTTTATATATTATTTATACAACCACGCAAGAAGAAATTGGTTGAATCATCTAGAAAATCTATGGCTCAACTGAAGGATGGCGAAAAACAATGATCTGCTTAATATCTATTTATAGCAACACAATTGCTGATCTTTCAATTTTTAGTAATAAAGCCGTATAATAATGAAAAGAAAATTTCAAGAACGGAAAGTTAATAATTATAGAGTGATTAAAAATATACGGAATGTTTGGAGGCCGTTAACATGAATTCTGAAGAAGAGCTCTATATAGGAACGGCTGAATCTGAACATGTTGAAATGTATCTAAAGGCCATATGGCATATACGTGAACGAAAAGAAAAGGTAAAAGTAAGTTCTATTGCGAAAATTCTAAACGTGAGACAACCATCAGTCGTTCAAATGCTTCATAAGCTAAATGATGCGAATCTTGTTGAATACGTGAAAGGTAACGTTACGATGGAATTGACAGCTGAAGGTGAAAAAATAGGGGAACGAATGATAAGAAACACAAGACTTTTAGAGGTAATGATGAAAGAAGGATTAAAAATTGAAGTTGATGAGGAGATGGTATGTGGAATAGAACATCACATGAAAAAGATTTTTACTGATGCATTATGTACTTTATTAAAACATCCTAGGTCATGTCCACATGGTTATGATATTCCCTTAGGGAACTGTTGCAAAGAGTAAAATTATGATATGTGACTCAATATATATTCAAATATGAGTAATTTTCAATTTCTTACTTTAATCTAACAGGTAATAGAATATGTTTACTGAATCTAAAGAATCTTGGACTATGTTTAGAGGAAATGCAAAAAGAACTGGATCAGTGAAAACAAAACCCTTGATAAAACCATTACTATACTGGACAGTCGAGTTAGGCCCTATGATATCCTCGCCTATTTTTGAAGGAGGATTCCTGTACATTGCTACGTTAACAGGACGTATATTCTGTTTGGATATATTAAGGAGAGAAATAAAATGGCATTACAATATGGGCAGTCCTATTGTCTCATCTCCAGTAATTGTGGATAATATGATTATATGCGCCACATTTGATTCTTGGATAAACAATGGCACTTCTGAAAACAATTTTATTGTTTCACTAAATAAGAATGATGGCAAAATGCTTTGGAACTTTCAAACTGACGGTGATATTTTTTCATCACCTTGCCCTATAGGAAATAAGATAGTTTTAGGATCGATGGATCATAATATCTATCTATTCGATTCAAAAGGAGAAATATTATGGAAATATGAAACAGATGGTCAAATTTGGTCTTCGCCTTCATGCTATGATAATTTAATATATTTCGGATCAGACGATGGCTTCATGTACTCAGTATTTACCGACGGATCTCTAGAATGGAAATCAAAATTAAATGGTAAAGTACGATCATCTTCACCATGTCTATCGAGAGATTTCCTCTTTATTGGAACGCATGAAGGTGGAATGTACTGCTTGACCCGCAAAGATGGTTCTATAAAATGGGATAAAACTATATCAAAACCTGTATTATCCTCTCCTCTTTTGATAAAAGATAGAATCATTTTTGGAACCTCAGATTGTCGAATTTATTGTTTCAATCTTGATGGATCAAAAATATGGGAATTTAAAACAGGTGACAAAATTTGGTCATCCCCGTCCACCAGTGAAAATGAAAAGATGTTATTTTTTGGTGGTTTAGACTCATATATTTATGGTATAAACTCCTACACGGGTAAACAGGAATGGAAGTTTCCTACAATGGGGAGTATTGATTCT
>VBPX01000075.1 GCA_005877075.1 Nitrososphaerota archaeon
TCTGGGTATGGATAGTACAGCTTTATGTTAGTAAGATTATTGTTTTGTTGACCTGCATTATCTATCGAAGGCAGCATAAGTGGCAGTGGCAATACTACTGGTTTTATGCCAAAACTCATCGAAAATATGGTAATTATTGCAATGCAAATTACTATATGGATTGTCCTTATTCTTAATTCATCAATATGTTCAGCTAATGACATTCCAGTTGAGGACATTACAATATTTGAAAGTATGCAGTCGCGATATAATAATTATTTTAAATTAGTAAACAAAATCAATTACAAGAACAAAAAATCAAAATTTTTCCTGCAAAGAAATACTTTTAGAAGGTAAAACCGACATAATGCTTATGCAATATCATAAGGCCTCTTTTATTGGACAAGAGAGATCTAGGAAAGCTCAATTAAAGCTATTTGATTATACAGGATTTGCCATGCTAACATATACTGTGAAACAGGATGCCAATGGTTTTTCTCCAGTTGGTGAGGAAATGCTAATAGGTAAAATGGAAAAGGAATCAAATGCTCTGTTATTTCTATGTGATAATGACGGGTATGCAAAAGCCCAGTCAAAGCCGTTACCAAAAGAAAAAGCCGATGAAGTATATAAAAAAATGCTAGATGATGGTTTTAAAGAGTATAGAGGACAAATTAAGACAGTTTCATGATTTGAAGATCAAATTTCCTTCATTCATAAAATGATCGTTACTTCGTCTAATACCTTTTATCTTATTATCCGAATAGATACTAAACAAGAATTCAGTTACTAAGCAATGTTGCTTTTTACTCTAAACAGTAATTTTTGTACCTATCTTACTATTTTTCATAATGAGATCTTTAATAATTTTAGGATCCGATTTAGTTACCCATGTAGGAATTTTCGATCTTTCTATAACTTTCAAAGCAACAATGTCCATAAGATCATAAGTACCTGCCATAGTGCTTCCAGTATTCAGTAGGTTTAAGCATCTTTCTATTGCAATTTCTTTAAATAATTTTGCTTTAGGATTTTTGTTTGGATCAGAGTCATAAATTCCATCAACATCTGTTGCGTTTACGAATCCATTTGCCTTAATTTTTTCGCAAATAAGTGCAGCTGTGGCATTAGTACTCTGACCTGGGTGAAGCCCGCCACTTACTATTATCTTGCCTGACTGGCAAGCAACACTAATTTCTTCAAGATTAGATGGAATAACAGGATAAACAGAGTCTCCGAGGGCTGCAGAAAGGAGCATTGCATTTAATCTCGATATTTCTATACCCATCACATCAAGGGTACTTTCATCAGAGCCTAAGGATCTTGCCAAATTAATGTAATCCCTTGCAATTAAGCCACCGCCTGCTACTATTACCGGTTGAATTTTTTTTTGTATCTCTAAGAAGAGTTGTGCATATTGCTTTAGAGATTTTGCCGTGGTGTTGATATTAAAAATGCTGCCACTTAGCTTTATGACTACAATTTTTTTTTGTTTGGGACCTTTATCTGAGATATTCATAGTCTTTCGGGTAACTCCTTATCTAATACTTGTTTTGATATATTTGTAATTTTTTTTCGATCCTTATGGTTAGTATATACTCTAATCATATCAAGGTATCCTGTAATTGAATTTACCAATGGGAGATTAGAAACTGGTTGTTTAAAGAATTCGTCCTCACTGACAAGAAGTATTGATTTCATTTCCTGCTTATTGGGCGCAAGTGGTACTAAAGAGATACCAGATGTATCAAGAAAAATTTTCCCCTCATCAATATTTGATAACCTTGCAATTTGCAATCTCAATTCCTCAATTCGTTCGCTGTTTAGCTGTGTAAGATTGTCACGTTTTCGAATAAATCTTTCATAAACACATTTCAATAATTTCCTGTCTAAATAATTAGAAATCATCTCTTTTGCCATTTCATTATTTATTGATGACAAAATATTCCACAATATATTGTCATCAGTTAAATTTAGATGATCTTTCAGGGTTATGTTATTCAAATTCAATATGTCACTTGAAAGCAGGAGAGAATGAAGCAGCATTACCTCTGCAGACCGCACGGTCTTGTGAAAATAGACTGCTCTAAACATCTCGTATCTTGAAATGATCATTGATTCAAAAGAGTAAGAAGATGAAATATCTAATGCGAGATTATCATTATTGGTAACTCTGAATGAATTAATTATCCTGTTGTAGTCTACCTTCCCGTACTCTACCCCTGTAAAGAACCCATCCCGTGGAAGATAATCCATTAGATCTGACGAAAGACTGCCCGAAATTATTTCATTTTTAAATTTTATTTTTGATTGACCAAACGAGATCTCACTTATATTAGTCGGAGAATATCCAAAGCTTAAAAGAATATCACTTATTTCAGTTTTACAAATTATCTCCGATCCAATATTCTCATGGTTTTTGTTACTTGTGACCTTTAATGCTTCTTCAAACAAATGCGAAAATGGTCCATGACCTATATCATGCAATAACGAAGCTATACGTAATTCCTGAATTGATTCATTATCTAAAACGCCCATGGAAAATAGGTGCTCTCCAGCCAGGCCGGCCAAATGCATGGTCCCCAGCGAGTGTTCGAACCTGGAATGCTGTGCTGCAGGATATACTAAATGTGCGCCAGCTAATTGTTTTATTCTTCTTAATCTTTGAAAGACTTTTGAATCTATGATCTTTTTTTCCAGCTCTGTAAACCTGATATACTTGTGAATTGGATCAGCAATTTCACCAACATATTTCATATCTCAGATAGTATTCACTACAACAAAGAATTAAATTTTCACGATCTTTTTTACTTGTTTTAATACTTCATTATTAACTTCATATATTGATCTCTCTCCATCAATTATGCGCCAATCAAATTTGGTTGCAAGAATTCTGTAGTTCTTGTTTACCTTCCGAATGAATTCTAGATCTTTTTCAAAGGTATCGATGATACGATCCTTTGACCTTTTAACCAGTGTATTAGTTTTGATATCTATTACTATCACAAGATCTGCTTTTGGTAAACCGTCGTCCAAGCCAAGTAGCCAGTTTAATTTTAACCCTTTTGATATTCCATAAACAAGATTAGATTGATAATATCTATTCATTATGATCGTCGTTCCATTGCCAATTATTCTTTCTATTTCTGTTTTTTTCTCCCATCTGTTTGCAGAAAGAAGCATCATTTTTACATCATCAGAATACTTTCTGCTTCCCTCAAGGAATTTCTTGATTTCATGACCTACAGGAGTAGAATAATCAGGGAAATCAAATTTGACACATTTATGGCTCTTTAATTTTTTTAATAGCAGCTTTGCTTGTGTGGTTTTTCCTGCTTTATCAATTCCCTCAATAACTATTATCTTACCTTTACGCAAATACATTCTTTGAAAAATGTCCCATAAATAAAAAGTATATCAAAATTGAAAACTGATAAAAAGTAGCTTTCGGCAAAAAACTATCTTCGAGCCACTGATAGTTGTGGCATCATTTTTCTTTTGTGCCCCTCATTTGAGATTCAGATGAGCTTTATTAGTACTTTCATTCAAAAGATAACATGCAAAATGAATTCAATTCTATCCACAGTCAATGTTTCCTTCAAATGTTCCCTTCCATCCAGAATCGGCTCGAACTTGGATTTTCCCATTATTCCCACATTCTCCATGAATTGAAATATTTGCTTTTTTGTCCATTCCACAAATATTACTTGTTGTTTCTTTACCTTCCAAATCATAATTCTTGTTATCTATTTTTCCAGAAGCAAGATATCCTCCATTACTGGTCTTGTCATCAGAAGAAACGTCCAACACTACTTCCCAACTACCGTAAACAGGTGAATCCTTCATAAATGCGGTGAATGAAAGTTCTCCCTTTTCTGAATTCCCACGAGGACAACTAATTGTCCCAGATGCATTTCCTGAGGTCTCTTTTGCAAAAGCAACACCAGTAATTGAAAAGAAAGCGAAGATGAAAAGGAATAATATTTTCACTTTGAGCTTGTGATCCAAATTCATAATCTGTCTTTAAAAGAAAATAATTTATATATTATGTAGACGGCTTCCAGATCATACATAGGAAAAATGGCACAAATCATTTATTACTGTAATAAATTACTGTAATATACTAACAAAGCTTATCATTTATGATAATCATATATGATAATCATTATATTCATATATATTTATTCATTTTCATAAACGAATATGATAATATTTACAATAATTACTGTTTACTTTATTAATTCTATATAGAAAAATACAATTATTGTATCTTCAAGTTATTATAAAACATCCATGAAGTATCTATGAACTAAAATGGCACAGATGCCGGCTCTAATTCCAAAAGAAGTAGAAATCCAAAGACTAAAGAAGATCTACATCATGGTTATCATGCTGGGTTCAATTGCAGCATCCGTAGAAGTAGATAACTTTGTTGATGGATCACTTCATCAAACTGCAATTAGAGACAGTGCATTTACACCAGCTCATTGGTGGTTATACAGTCACTTTATTGCCCTACCTCTTGGTTGGGGATTTGTGGCAATGTATGACAGAAGGGTACCAGTACTAAGGGGACCTGGAAACTCAATGAACACTGGTTTGAAGATAACTATCATAGGTTATCTTGCAACCATGTTTACAATTGGTGTAAATGAATTGTGGCACTTTTGGTTTGTGGAAGAAATCTTCTCAGTGCCTAACCACTGGATGTTTAACATGGGAGTTGTAGTAGCTTTCATGGGTGCTCTTGCGTATGTAGTAAGAGTATATGCACGTCTAGTAGAACTTGGTGCTGAAACACCTGGAAAGAATCCATACGTTGCTGAAATGTACAAGCTTGCACTTGAAGGAAAGCTGTACAGCAGATCAATTCCATAAGCTAAATGTATACACAACGCTGTCAACTATAGTAGGAAAACCCTTTTTTTTCTTTTTTTTAAGAAGCATTGGTTGGTACTATAGTTCTTTTTATCGATAAACACACCATAGATACTTCTCACAAATAAATATGAAATTCCTAATCATCTTCAATTGTGAAAATATTCAACGCCATGAATTTGAAAATATTCTTATATTCAGATATGCATGATACACATAATGGATGATAGTTCTGGAATTTTGCTACCAGTTTATGAAAATGAAAATCAAGACAAAGATCGTGCGATAGTAAGAATTGATCCGGAGATCATGCATAGATTAAATATATCTGAGGGTGATTTAATTAATGTTATTGGTCGCTCAAATGGAACAAATATAATTTGTCTTTCATTGTTACCTTCTGATAAAAATAAAAAAATAATTAGAATTGACTCTAATATAAGAAATTTAATTGGTACTACAATTGGAGATACTGTCACAATCAAAAAAGTCATTTCAGTAAATGATAAAGATGATAAAACAAGGAAGATAAGAATAACCCAGGTAGCCGACGAAATATCAAATTCCATAATAATTACCGGTTCATGCATTAATTTTGAAAAGGAGCGTCCCAGGATAATGGAATTCCTAAAGTCTCTTGAAAAGGAAGTTCATTTGGACAATAATTATTACAAATGTTATACCAGCGGCAAGAAAACCCTTGGATGGGATTTCTTTTGAAATTTCTATAGATACAAGATTGGTACAAAAATTGATTGAAATACATCCTGAGATTAACAAGCAAGAAGCAATTACCCTAGAAGAACGATTTGTTCTCTGGTTGGATGCAAAAATTAAGAAGAGAAAGCTTGATTATTACTTGAAAATAAGTGAGGTTCCATACGAATCGGTTAATGGTTTTCGGTTAAACCCCAACGACTATAGGGATATTGAAGATATGGAAAATATGCGTTAACTAGATTTTTTATTTTATTTTAAAAATTGAAAATCCCAAATGAAATTCAAGAATACTTGGATGAAAAAGTTGATTCAGATTCAAAATTGGCTCTTATAGGTTGTAGGGCCACAAACTCTGAAATATCCTATGGTTGCTGCGAATATGATATCGCGGTTCTTGGAAACAATGGTTTGGATTTGGGAAATAAAATAACATATCTTAGAAGTAGCACATTGGAATTTCTAAATTTTCCAAATTATAGCCATCATGATATTTCACTTTTCAACATGATAGAACTGGAGAGCAAAGCGACTTACCACTTGTTGAAATCTCCACGTTCAATTCCAAAACTAGATGTTAAGAGTATGTTTATTGCAGGAGGGAAAAAAAAGGTTGTTGACTCTCTCTTTAGGGTGTCAAAAAATACTAATAAAACAGAATTAAATTCGGCATTAAATCTAAAAATAGCTACATATGATCTAATTGAAGGTATCCTTCTAATTTCAAAGACCAGGCCCATGCCTATTCATGAATTAAATCAATTACGTCAGCTAGAAATTCACAAAGATTTCATCAACGAAGCTATTCAAGCCTGTATTGAATGCTTGGGAATAGAAAGGGCCACAAGAACTATTATGAATCGATCCATTAAAGCTATGAAAGAAATCCTTAAAGAAAGATATGACATCGAATTGTTATCATCAAAAATACAATTTTTACTGGAACATGGTTTACTTGCTGATTGTTATTACTATATTGGGAAACTAGTCTGCAAACATCTAGAAGATAAAGACCATGCTTTTCAAATTAATTATCACAAGCTTAACACTATCGCATTGGATCTGACAAGTGACTATGAATACATTAACAAGATGTCAGAACTGCTAAAGCTTTGCTGCAAAAAAATATTGAAAAATTAAGTAACAGGAGCAACCAAAATTGGTTCTATCTCCTTTACCCTTCTAGCCCTCAATTTAGCCTTGTATTTCAGGTTTCTTGGTTTCGTTCTTAGTCTGTATCCACAACATGGGCACCATAATCCGTCCCATTTTATGAAAATTTCACATATCTGGCATCGTTTTTGGCCGCTTACATATCTGCCTGAACCTACCGGCTTTTGGGCCTTGTGACGTATACATATTCCCTTACAAGTCATTTCTTATACCCATATATAAAAAGCGCCTCAAGTATTTAAATATGGACATTGATTGTTCAATATTTTGAACATTATTAATTTATTTCATCAAAATTTTACATAATTAATAAAAATAAAATAAAAAAAATATGTTTTTTTCTAACTAACGTTTATAGATTTTGTCTCAAAGGCTTCATTCATTGTAAGATATTCATCCAGTCTCATCTTAATGTCGTCTGGTTGAGTATCATCCATACCTGAAAATCCAGCGTTAAATGAAATCTTGTTTCCAGATACATTTACATTTTCGATTTCCATGTCAGCATAAATATTTCCCAATTCATCCACCCAAGCCTGACCTGCGTCTTGCTTTATTCCGTTAGTATCTATCGACACTTTACACATTTTAGTCATTCAAACACACCTAAACAAAAATTAGATTGGATACTAATAAAGTTGACGAATTCTGTCTGCCATATTTGTGTATGGATTTAAACGTTAACTAGAGTTAGTCCTGTTATTCTAATCTATGCCTCTTCAATTCCCCAATATTTGACAAGTTCTTTTTCGAATTTTGAGAATTGTTCATTGCTTAGAGGCTCTCCACAATTTTTGTGCGACGGCACCACTTTCATTCCATCTAACTTGAAATCTACCTCATAGAAATGAATTTTGGGGCAATCACACATTATTGCTATTTTGATTTATGCATCTCTTATTAGTTTATCTAAACTCGGTAGATACTTGCAAGCTAGATAGCTTGCGCCATGATGATAGAATTGTAAAAGTTTATGAGTGCGTATCCTAATTTATCAGAACTATGGGCATATCCCAATTCTCATTGTGCAAACCAATTATTACGATTGTATTAATCTCAACGATTTTGCTGCTCTCACAACCACATTTGAAAAATGCACAAGCAGCAGATGATTTATGGTATGTTGGCGACGGTGCAAAGAAGGACATGTATGTAACATACAGGGTTCAAGAGCAGGACACAAACAGTGGCCGTCCCTTTGATATCACAATTTATTTCAAGGATTATAATAGCACAGGTCATTATTGGGTAGCCCCAACATTCGTTGTGGATCAGGGACGTGTAATAAATGGAACACTAAATCTAAGCGACCTTGATTTAACTGCTCTAGGTTCTTCTAAAATCCCTCAGGAGATGAATGTATACAGAAGTGGATATACCAGTTCTCTAAAATGGCTTTCTTCCTTTGTTACAAAACCCGGTCAATCCCTAACTGCAGCATATTGGGGCAAGATAGCTTCAATAGGTGGCTCACCAATTTCTCCTTCAGGTAAGGCTACAGTTACAGTACCTGCAGGAACTTTTGATACGACGGTAATTCTATGGCACAAGGGAATTGATAATAAGATTTGGATAAAAGATGGATTTCCATATCCTATAAAGGCTCAAACTTTTGCCGATATTACCACAGGTAATCCTCCAATTCAATTTGCATTTGACTTGCTTGCAACAGGCCAAGGTCAACCAAAGCAGCCGGAAAGTAAGTCAGAAATTCCAGTACCTCCACTAGAACAGAGAACTGAGCGAGGGACTTATATCATCAGCCTCACATGGGAACCTGTTACAATAAAGACTGGTAATACTACTAAATTTGGAATAATATTTTATGATGATAAGAAGAACCTGGAGACAGAGGTGGGATATAATTTTGCCGTTGTCGATTCTAAGGGTCAACTTGTACTTGGGAAAGATAATCAACTAGCACCCGATGGAACTGCTATACAAAGAGTAGTCTTCCAAAATCCAGGACCGGCAACTGTAAAGGTACTCATAACAACAGCTGGATCAGGTAGCCCAAGCAATTTTGTAGAAACCGGGCAGTTTGGCATAGTCGTCCAGTAACATGACATAGTCGTCAGTAACAATATTTTTTCCTTACAATCTTTTCTATTTTTTTTATACCATTAATTCAAGTCGAAGGCAATGACTTCCAAAAAAGTAGTCTATCTATCATCGGCAATATTTGGAGCTATAGGAATCCTTGTAAGTGTAGCTATAATTGCGCTGAATGGTGGATTTTCAGGGAATGGCCCTTCGATTTTAAATCCACCTACATCAAAAGACCAATGGTCAATTGGCAGCAACATAGTAGATGGAATGAATCTAACTTACTCGCTAACAAGTATAGGTGAGGAGTCAAGCCTTAGAGGTTCTATAGTTTCAATCAAGTTCAATGAGTTGAAGGACAAATGGAATATTAATTTCAAAATAAATAATGGAAGTACAGTCAAAGAAAGTAGTGCCAATTTTTCCAAAAAGCAACTGTTGATAACAGACCCGATTACTAAAGAAAATGAAAAGTTCATTCAACCAGTAGAATCATCAATACTGGCAATTCGCGATATTGCAAGGGAACCAAAGTATCTTGTTGTTGGAGCAGTTTGGGACAAAATATTTACCGGCTCCTCAACCATAGACGTAAAAATAGTAAATACGGATACAATCTCCATTTCTAAAGATAGCTATAAGGTCTACGTTCTACAATCTAAAGTTGGCAATTCAACAAGTAAAATTTATTTGAATAAGGATTTGCCTCTTCCAATTAAAGCAGATGTTTATGATGAAAATGACAAGGTTGTATATCAATACGAATTACAAAGTGTATTGAAATGAAATAACTTACTTTTTTTCAAATAATCCAAGTTACTATTTATCTCATTAAAAGGCCAAACTACCAAAATATCCAGACATTGGAAAAATAGAACTAGGTAACATTTTATAATCCTCTTGTAATGACCATTACCAAATGATTGAAACGCTGAAAACTGCATGCTTGGAAGTTAGAAAGAGCGTCAAGAATTTAGTTGGAACGCCGGAAGGTAACACAAAAATGGGTCTTGGAGCAGGTGGGGATATTTCAAGAAAAATAGATATAACAGCAGAAAAAAAAGTAATGGAGACAATAAAGGAATCTGGTAAAAATCCGACAATAATTGGAGAAGAATGCGGAATAATAGAAGGTAAAGATGGTTACATAATCATGGATGCTATTGATGGTACTACCAATGTTACAAGGTCCATTCCTTTTAATTGCTGTTCATTAGCTTTTGCAACTGAGCCTAGGCTAAGTTCTGTCACCGATGCAGCAATCATAGATATTGCAAATGGGGATCTTTATTATGCGTCTGGAGATAAGGGTGCCTTTCTGAATGGTAATAAAATAAGCGTCAAGAAACCTGAGACAATAAAAGAGGATGAAATCATAGCAGGTGTCAATATATCAGGAATTTCGCAAGATCTACTCTATTCAATAGGTCCGATTTTTACTAAACTAAATCATATCAGAGTATTTGGAGCTAACGCTTTGGAATTATGTTTTCTTGCGCGGGGATACTTGGACATGTTTATGGATTTTAGAGATAAGATTAGACCTACTGACATGGCTGCCGCCTACCTTATTGTTAAAGAGGCAGGGGGACTAATTTTAGATAAAACTGGAAATACACTTGACTCTGAATTATCATTTAATAATAGATTTTCGTTCATTGCCTTCTCTGATATCAAAATTTATGATTTCCTTGCACAAGATTTTAAATTATTCAATAAAAAGGCGCCCGGGCCGGGATTCGAACCCGGGTCGAAGGAGTGACAGTCCCCCATACTAGACCGGACTTTATGCTTCAATAGATTTAGTAAGACTATCGAAACTCTATACTACCCGGGCGCATTGAAAAATTTCCCACTCTACAATTAATATGTTTTCTTAATGGATTTCATTTACGAAATTAGCGTTGAATTAAAACAATTGTTGTATATGTTGTATATATCTCATCGATTCCCAAATCTGGCTAAACATTAAATATACTACGATACACGCTATTCAGAAATATGGGCCCGTAGCTCAGCCAGGTAGAGTACCGGACTTTTATCATTTCGGAAGAAATCCGGCTGTCTCGGGTTCGAATCCCGACGGGCCCGAAAACAAATCCAGCTAGACAGAATCCTACAAATTTTAATTATGTTCCGATTGAATATTCAGCCATATCCCGACGCATTCACACTGTTTAAAGAGA
>VBPX01000074.1 GCA_005877075.1 Nitrososphaerota archaeon
TCTTTTCTTAATACAAAAATATAAGGAGTCCAGAAGACGATCCTGATAAGAAATGGATAAGAACCTGGAATGACTATTTACACAGAATCAAACATTTTCTAAGATAGTTACATAATAAAGGAACGGTTCAGTCAGATGTAGTAATTCCGATCGAGGATTGGAATACCCCATTATTCTTAAAAATTAAGGAAAAAAGAACAAAAAGAATCAGCTGAAGAAAAGCCGGCTGCTGTGGAAAAGCCGGGCTAATATAGAAAAGCGAGCTCAAATGGACAAACATGGAAAATAAGCAGTCCATTTTTACTTGTGATATAAATTCAGACATTTGTTCAGAAGTCAGTACTGATAAAAGTTGTAAGTCTACACTGATGTTTTATTTTTTGAAAGTGTACCGCTGATGTTTTATTGAAAGTCTACTGCATCAAATATGGTTTTTAGAAATTGGCAAACTTAATTTACTTCTTTGAGTTTTTGAACAGTCACGAAGAATTAAAAACCGTTTTTGATAACGACATAGAAGCATTATTTGGATTTAGGGGTTCTCATGTGAAAAGGCATAGGGCAGGTGATGGTATGATGGTAAATACCTCGTTTTCTTAAGATTTTTTGGATGCTATCATTAGTTGTGATAACCGGAATTTACATTTGCAGTTGGTTAAATCAATAAGTTCCGATTGAATATTCAGTCATATCACCTTGGTCCCAATATCTACAAGATTTAATTAATTTTTCATGAAATTTAATTATGACTTATAAAAAGTCGAGTCAGGGTTCCAATATTGCTTTTGCGTACACCATCTTAAATGGCATAGAGGCGATTACTACGGTATCATATTGATTGGCAATATCACCTAAGAAGTAGTTTTGTGCACCCATATTTCCTTTTAGTGTACCAAGATCCCTACTGTTTACCAAATCTCCTTTATTGGTAAAGTATACATGAAGCTCTGGCCCATTCGTTATGTTAAAGCGTTCGAATCGTAGGAATTCGTTATCATTTACAGAGAGGACTCTTGAAATCCCACTAACTTTTGACATGTTTCCAGAACTAGTAAAATTACCGCTTCTTAATTCATAGATTGATGCCATGTCTGTATTAGGTGGTGCCATAGCCTGTATGGTTTCATTTACCTCGTTGTTTATTTGTGCAGCTCCTAACATAACCATACTGATATCTGTTTGACTCATGTTAGGTAGGGTTAAGTTTCTCTGATCGTCTGTCATGGCCTCAAATTGTTTAAAGGCTTCCATAGACCTATTTTTTGACTGATCGGTATCTTGTATAGCATATAGGAAAAAAGGTAGTGTTATTACAAAAAGAGCCAGTAATAAAATCGAGACATGAACCAACAATATCTCCCTGCGGGTCCTGTCAAACATTACACAAAGTTCTCCAACATTAATAGATAAAGTTTTTTTAACCAAAGTCCTATATCTACATTAATTAATTATTATAAATTTCGGCCTACGCTAGCTTGTAGTAAAATCATATCTTAAGCTTTTATAATAACGAATTCCGATAAGGACATAGACGTGAGAAAACACGTGACAACCTTATTGAAAATCAATCAATCACGTTCCAGTGATTCCTCGTTATGAATTCAACAAGGTTGCCGGCAGGGTCTCGAAAATAAATCGATCTAGACTTAAAATAATTTTTCCATGCTATTTCCTTTTCGATTTGGATATTATTTTCTTCAAGCAATTTCTTCGCTTTCCGATATTCTTCCGGTTCAATCTCAATTGCGAAATGAACCATTGATGGAGGGGTAGGTGCACCGTGATTAGTTTCATCTTCAATTGCTGTTACTGTGTGATAGAAAATAAGATGCATATTTTTATTAGTCTTTAGAAACACATGCCTGCCTCTTTGCTCGGACACAAACTCTAGGCCTAATTTGTCAACATAAAATTCCTTCATTTTTTCTAAATCAGATGAATATATGGATGTTTCAATAATCTTTCTGAATTTCATGCTACATGAACGAGACTGTTAACAAATGTGGTAACAGTTAGTACGGCTTCACCATCTCTATTTCATTACCTGATCTAGTCATTGCTTAGTTTACCCAACACATGACATAAGAAATTGCAGGGAACAGTCTTGAGAAATATTTCTTCAGCCTTCAGACCATGAACCTTCATTGCATGCTCTGCACCCACAGCCATAACTTGCTCTTCCGTTTCACCTTCGATTATGAAATTACAATCCAATCCTGTTTCACGGCATAAAAGTTTTATCAATTCAGTATACACATTTACGGTGAATATCGTATTAACTTTTCATATTTTATTCAAATAGAAGTGGTAATACCAAATCTTTGACAATAAATTAGTCTTACAATATTTAATTAAGACGGCTGAATTATCTATGTCTTGATGAAACTTATATCCCTTAATATAGGCCTTCCTCGTCAAGTGAACTTCAAAGGGGAAGTTGTTAATACTGGAATCTTTAAGGAACCAATTCAGCGTCGAGTAAAACTTCGCAAATTGAATCTTGATGGAGATAAACAGGCTGACTTGATAGTACATGGGGGAATTGATAAGGCTGTATATTCATATGCAAAAGAACATTATGAGTTTTGGAGGCAGGATTTGCAAGATATGTCTTTACCATGGGGTATGTTTGGTGAAAACTTTACCACAGAGGGGCTGTTTGAGGAATCTGTTAACATTGGTGACACACTCCAGATTGGAACAGCAAGGGTGATATCGACGCAGCCAAGGATGCCATGTTACAAACTTGGTGTGAAATTCGGAAGAATGGATATCATCAAGAGATTTTTAGCAAGTGGTCTTACAGGGATTTATTTCAAGGTGTTACAGGAAGGAGAAGTAGGGGCGGGCGACGAAATCAAGCTTATCAATCGAGATCAAAATAACGTAACTGTGAGAGATATCGTACGCTTGTATACAGTGGATAGGGAGGATGTGCGGACTATGGAGCGAGCCATTAAAGTCAAAGACTTACCAAATGGATGGAGATTTCATTTCATTGAGCAGTTAGGTCACTTTAAAAAGTGATTCTCATTCTGAATACAATTTTCTTCCCTTTTTAGGTATGAAAGCACGTACAATTTCATTAATCCACTTTTCCTATGTCCAAATTCATAGATAAAAAATTCAGATTCACATAAATTTTCTATAAAACTGAAGTCTGTTTTTCAAATTTACTGCAAGAATGAGATCTGGAAAAAAACTTAAATCATTTACTCTCAAGATAGAAACATGACCGCCAAAGTAGGTCACTTGTCTACAAGATCCTTTGCTGCAGGAATTGTTGCAGGCGCCCTAGCAATTGGACTCTCACTACTGATAAGATTACTTTCTGGAGGATCATTCTTTCCTGAACTTTCATCTCAGACACTATTCTCGCTCACTCCAGGTGAATTTGAATCACAAGCAGTGGAGAATTTTGGACCTCTGGCTAAATATTCTGCTTTTATAGCTGCCATTGTAATTAATTTCATATTATATGGCCTATTCGGAATCCTAGTAGACAAAATTCATGCTAAATCAAAATGGAAGAGCTATATCGGAAAAGCATTCCAATCCTCAATAATAGCTTACGTAATCTTGCTTATCTTATCTATTTTGCTCGTAACTACTATTCAACTTCGGACCGGTGCAATAGCGGTCTCTATGCCTCTTTTGGTAATTTCACTAGTCTTGCCGCAGTTGGTCTTTGGATTTATTTTTGCGTCCTTCTTTAGAACAGGACAAACTTTGAAAAAGCCTCTTGAAGAGATCCCTGATACTCGATTGAGGATTGCCAGTAGAAAGGAATTCATTCAATTGGGTATTGTTTCAGCAATCGCATTTCCAATTATATATTTTGGATTAAATCGGTTATTTTCAGGACAAAATCAAGGACAAGAGGGAGAGGAAATTTCCTCTTCAAAACTAGTACCGCAAACAAAATCAAAACCAATTGGCTTTGGGGATCCCATGTTAGGGCCTCTTCTCGCTTCTGAAGTAACTCCCACTTACTTGTTTTACAGAATTGACATAAATCCTATAGTACCTGAAGTTGATGAAAAAACATGGAAGCTTGCGGTCAAAGGTCTAGTCGAAAATCCGTTGACAGTCACTTACAATCAAATCAAGGCAATGCCCTCCGTAGAACAATATGCTACATTAGAATGCGTAAGTAACAAGATTGGTGGTGATCTGATAAGCACAGCATTGTGGAAAGGCATAAGACTCAAAGATCTTCTTGGTAGGGCCAAAGTACAAGCAGGAGCAAAATACATAGCGTTCAGGTGTTCCGACGGTTACGATGTTGGAATACCATTAGAAAAGGGACTCATGGATGGTGCCATACTGGCTTATGAAATGAATCTGGCTCCTTTGACTACCAAACACGGCTTTCCTGTTAGAGCAATTGTACCCGGACTGTATGGAATGATGAACCCTAAATGGATAACAGAGATAGAGCTTGTCGATACCGTATATGCAGGCTATTGGCAAAGAAATGGGTGGACCAACGATGCAGACGTACACACTACTTCGACTATATCTATTCCAGGCCAAGCAGAGATAAGGGACAGATTTAGAAAATTAGATGAAATGCCAAGCATCGTACCTGGTCAAAACACCCCAATAGCAGGTATAGCATTCGGAGGTGACCGAGGAATTTCAAAGGTTGAAGTAAGTATAGATGATGGTGCTACCTGGAAATCCGCAATTATTAAGGATCCACTCTCTCAATATACATGGGTTCTTTGGACCGCTGGCTTTACTCAGGCGGGTAAAGAAAATTACAAGATAATCGTCAGGGCAACAGACAAGACCGGTCAAGTCCAAACCGCTGAATTCAACAAACCATTTCCAGATGGGGCAACGGGATATCAGGCTATCAGTGTACATAAATAAGTATTAACTTGAGTACTTCCTTTATGTTAAGTAATAATCAGATGGACAGATGTTTAATTGCACTTAGAAATTGGGTAAATTTCCACAGTCATTGTAGGGTATTGTTTGAAATCAATGGAGACAAGTTACATGGATAACAAACTGGTTGATAAGTACGGGAGAATCGCCAAAAAACTAAGAATTTCCGTCACAGATAGGTGTAATATGAGATGTATTTATTGTATGCCAACAAACAATATGAAATGGTTTGAAGATACTGCGATTCTCTCCTTTACCGAAATTGTCAGGCTCACTCGTATTCTTGTTAAATTAGGAATCGAGAAAATAAGAATAACCGGAGGAGAACCACTAATTAGACCGGGATTACAAAATTTGATAGGTTCTATTTCAATGATACCAAGAATAAAACGTATAGATTTGACTACTAATGGGTTACTACTTCAAGA
>VBPX01000044.1 GCA_005877075.1 Nitrososphaerota archaeon
TAAAGATTGTTAATTTGTTCTAAATCTCCTAGTTTAATTGATTGTAAAGCGCCTATTCTAATGCCAGTAGATGCCAGGACAAGAAAGGCTGTCTTTAATCGTTGGTCTGAGAAACCCAATATTTTTTGAATTTCTTGGTGAGTATAGCCTCTATCTTTACCGTTTATCTCATTGTCTGTCTTTTCTGATTTGATAAACTTCTTTAGTTTTTTCCAATTCAAAAATAACATCATTCATTTCGCAAGCGTGCTTTATTGTAGCCATTATGACGGTCTTGTATTGACTTGATATTTTTTGAGAAACAAGATACTTTATGATAAGATTCGATAATTCTTGTTGTGATAATTTTAGCAATGAATCCAGATCTAAATTAAAATATTTTAAGAATCGGGACATGCAGTATTCATAATTTTTTCTGGTTGCGTCAGAATTAATGGAGTTTACAAAGTTATAATATGCGTCCTCACTTTCTCCTTGTACTAGCATGAACTATAACGCAAACTACCTAGAATTAAGAACTAATTATTTAACTAGTTTTATCTATGGTACTATCTTCCTTAAAGTAAATAAACTATAACAAGATTTTAAAATTAATTACGATGGATATTACAGATTTAAAGATGGTTGTAGAAACACCTGAAGAGAGAAGAAAAAGATTCCTGTTAGAATTTGAAAAACCCTTTAAATGTGAAAAGTGTAATGAACGTTTTAAGAAAAAGAAATACCTAAAAGAACACAAAATAGCAGTTCATTCGTACTAGACTTCTCTCTTATTGTCCAGTATAATTGAAAACAAGGTGATGGTATGATTTTTCTTTATAATATCTACTAAAAAATATTAATTATTTTTGCTGATAACCACTACAAAAAGTAATTTATTGAGTCAACTAATATTCTATTTTAATCTTGAAAATTTACACTAAAACGGGCGATAAAGGAGATACAGGACTAATTGATGGTTCTAGGATTTCTAAATCTGATTTAAGAATAATTGCATACGGAGAAGTGGATGAGGCAAACTCTCAGATTGGATTAACAATTTCGCATATTGATAAAACGTCGATTTTTTATGATGTAAAAGAGATTCTCTTGAAGATTCAACAGGATTTATTCGTTTTAGGTGCGGATTTGGCTAATCCTAATTGTTTGAAAGATGATAGTGTGTTAGTTAGAAAAGGGATGATTTCTAATATTGAACATCAAATTGATAATTTTGAGTCAGAATTAGAACCAATATCATATTTCATACTGCCCGGTGGAACTACTGAATCCTCCTTATTGCATGTTTGTAGAACAGTTGTGAGACGTGCTGAGACATCAGCAGTTGCGCTTGCAAAAGAGCAAAAGATAAATCAGGAAATTTTGATTTATCTAAACAGATTGTCAGACTTATTTTTTGTTCTCGCGAGAGTCATCAATAAACGACAAAAATGTAACGATGTACCATGGAGATCAAGTTGAGTTTGATTAGATTTAAATACAAAAAACATACTCGAATTAATGCTATTTAGCATTGGAACAGACGCGTAATGTACTATTGTTGATTCTCATAACAGTCATCATCGCTATAGTGAGTAGTACGTTATTGTATTTTATTGACCATTTTGTTTCTAATTTTTTGATACTTATTGAATATACTTTAAGAAACCATAGTGCCTCCCTTTACAATCTCTAGGAAAGATTTGATAAGAATGTCATATTAATATGAATCAAGATTGACTACACTACATGGAGCTAGAAAAAAGGGAAGTACTTAACCTCGTTTCATTTTTTCATACTGTGTGCAACCTTAAGAGAGTAAAGAGATCAGGTTGGATATTTAAATCAAAGATTGAATCGCCTGAATCAATAGCAGATCATTCCTACTCAATGTGTGTAATGGCCATGGTTTTGGCTGAGATATTAAATTTAGATACAGAGTATATCATGAAAATGGTCAATCTTCACGACGTGGCTGAATCACTAGTTGGAGACTTTATGCCTGACAGAATCTCAGTAGAAAGAAAACAAAAACGAGAAGATGAGGCGATGAAAAAAATCATTTCAAAATTACCTCGTGAACTCCGCAAGAATTATCTTGATATTTGGAACGATTACAATGATAATATCACAGTTAATGCCAGATTTGTTCACAATCTGGACAAGCTGGAGATGGCCCTACAAGCAAAGGAATATGAATCTGACGGATATTCAAAAGAATCACTCCAAATCTTCTTAAAATCGGCGACTGATTACATTTCAAATGGCAGTTTTCAATTGGTGAATGAAATTTTGCAAACTATAAATGATGATTCAAATAGAATATGAATTAATGCAGTATTTTACGGCTCTAAAAATAGGCGAAAAGCGCGTTAGAGCTGCCCAAGAGATTCTAAATAAATATACTGGAAATACAGCTATGCCAGCTTTGGCATTAAAGGACAACAACAGTAACAACTGGGAACCAGTCGGGGAAGAAAATTTTTTCAAGACAATAAAAGAAAATAATGGCTTCTTAATTGCAATATGTGATAGTAAGGGAATTGCAAAATCGGTAGCACAATGGTTTATTGAAGTTAGAAAAGATGAAATAATTAAGAGAATTATGCAAGATGAAAATATTCAAGAATATGAGGGAAAAGTGATACTTCCAATATAACACTTAAGTACATTTGGTATTTATTGATCTTTCTTGAAAAGAAAATTTGAAAAATCTATAGAAATCAAAGGTCATCTCATCGATTCAATGATCTTAACTAGAATATTTGATAAGATCATGGACCTGAAGGGAAATTTTAATGTTCTTGAATTTAATGTTGGCAAAAAGAAAGACGAATTAAGTTATGCACGTTTATTGATATCAGGAAAAAATAAAAAACATCTTAACCAATTATTAGAATCAGTTTTTATAGAAGGTGCACAACCAACCAAAATTGATGGAGTGATCCTAAAGTCAGCTCCTAATGACATGATAATGCCAAGAGATTTTTACAGCACAACTAACAATACTACACAAATATTTCTCAACAATGAATGGATCGATGTTGAAAATATGATGATGGATAAATGCATTGTTGTTGATCTCAGGAACAAGAAGGCAGAATGTAAAAAAATTAGGGATATTCGCAGTGGAAATATGATAGTAACAGGTGAACAAGGAGTTAGAATATTACCTGAAGAACGCCCAAGAGAGGGTATAGATATTTTTCAATTCATGAGTAGTACTAGTTCTAGTGAAAGACCGACTCAACAGATAGCAAGAAAAATAGCAATGGATATCTATAACACAAAGAAAAACGGTGGAAAAATAGTGGTAACTGCAGGGCCGGTAATCGTGCATTCTGGTGCTGCTGAATCACTTGCCAAGTTAATAAGAATGAAATATATAGATGGATTACTAACCGGAAATGCATTAGCGGTTCATGATATAGAAAATTCATTATTCGGTACTTCTTTAGGAATGAATGTAAAAAATGGAACGTTAGCAATTCGTGGTCACAGAAACCATATGCAGGCAATAAATGAAATATTTAGAGCAGGATCTATCGAACAGATGGTAAAGAAAAATATTCTAAAATCTGGAATTATGTATGAATGTATAAAGAATAATGTTCAGTTTGTACTTTGTGGATCAATTAGAGATGATGGACCTATTCCAGGAGTAGTGACTGATATTATAGAAGCTCAAGATAGATACAGAGATATTTTAAGAGACACAAATATGGTTCTTATGCTCTCTACCATGTTACATTCAATAGCTGTAGGGAACATGATTCCTGCAAGAGTAAAGGTTGTTGCAGTAGATATTAGTCAAGCAGTAGTAACAAAACTACTAGATAGGGGGACCACACAAGCAATAGGAATTGTTAGCGACATCGGAGCATTTCTTCCAATGGTATTGAATCAATTAGAATACATATCCAAAAAAAGATAGTAGCAATTAGAATAGTCCGGTCAATGCTATATCATCTTCATTTGATGATAGGGATAAAAACTATGTACCTGCTTTATTTAGTCTAGTATTTATTAGACGCATTGCAATCTTTGGATCTGCACGTCCTTTAGTAAATTTCATTACCTTGCCGAGCAAGAAATTTATTGCTTCATGATTTGTTTGTGCATCCTCTACAGCAGATTTTTCAGTGTTGAAGACGGATTCTACCGCATCTATCAAGATTTTTTCATCAGATATCTTGAACGAATTTGTACTATTCGCTATTTCTGAAGGTAACTTGCCACTATCAAATATCTTGATTAAAATATCTTTTGCTGTAATTCTACTAATCTTATTTTCTTCTATCATTTTCACCAATTCTCCGATATGTTCAGGTTTTACCTTCATGTTTGTCAAATAGTCAATATTTTCAACATCATCTTCAATCAAACTCTTAAAGTCGGTAATAAGAAAGTTAGCTATTTCAACAGGGGAAAAATGTATTTTCAAAATTGATTCAAAGAAATCTGCTAATTTCTTATCATTGATAAGAATATTAGATGTATGCTCCGACAGTTTATATTTCGAGACAAAACGATTGAATCTTTGAAGTGGTAACTCAGGCATAAGATCTTTTATATTAGAAACAAAACCATCGCCTAATACAATTACAGGAATATCAGGCTCCGGAAAATATCGATAGTCATGTTCCTCTTCCTTACTTCTTGCCTTAAACGTAATTTTTTTTCTATCATCCCAATGTCGTGTTTCAAATTCTACCTTGATATTTCGATTATACATACTACTTTGTCTTGTAATCTCATAATTGATGGCTTTTTCAACTTCTTTAAAAGAATTAATATTCTTTATTTCTACTTTGTTTCCACCTTTTAATGACACATTTGCATCACATCTGACTGATCCTTCAAGTAAAGTATCACACACACCAAGATGTTGGAGTGTTAACGATAATTTATTTAGAAATAACCTAACTTCTTTTGGATTTGTGAACTCAGGCTCTGTGACTATTTCAATAAGGGCAACACCGGCCCTATTGTAATCTATCAATGCTGAGTTAGTAACATTCATACCACTATCTACATAAGCAATTCTTCCCGGATCCTCTTCCAATTGTATTCTACTAATTCTAATTTTTTTTAAATCGTCCAATTCAAATATACCCTCTACTCCAATGCTTGAAAAACCATAAACGTTATACTGAGTTATCTGAAAGTTTTTTGGTAAATCTGGATAAAAGTAATTCTTACGATAAAACATAACCTTGTTTGGAACTTTACATCCTAAAGCAATGGAGATCATTGCAGAATATTCTATCGCCTTTCTATTGATAACAGGTAAGGTACCGGGAAGTCCAGAACATGTAGCACAAATATTGGTGTTAGGTTTAAAATCACGATAGTTTCCACGACAAGAACAAAAGAGTTTACTCTTAAGCGCAGTTACTTGAGCGTGAATTTCTAATCCGATCATTACCAAACTCATGTCAAATTTGGTCTCCTTCGGATATTGATAGTATTTTCAAGGGCATAAGAAGCATCGATTAACTTTTGTTCTTCAAAGGGTGCTGCCATCATCTGCAGTCCTATTGGAAGGCCATTACTAAATCCAACAGGTAATGATACTGCAGGAATGCTAGCAAGATTGGCTATAACGGTGTTTATATCAACGAGGTACATTTTAATTGGATCATCTATTTTCTCGCCGAATTTAAATGGAAGTATCGGCATGGTAGGTCCAATAAACAGATCATACTGTTTGAATAAAGTTAGCAATTCCAACCTTAATAATGACCTGAGCCTTCTTGCCTTAAGATAATATTTACTATAATATCCTGAAGAGAGAACATATGACCCAATTAATATTCTTCTTTTTACTTCTTCTCCAAAGTTCTTTCTAACGGTACTAAAATATTGTTCCCATTTGTAGTCATCAATTGGGAGATCAAACCCGTATCGAATATTATCATATCTGGAAAGATTGCTACTTGCTTCAGCAGATGCTAAAGTATAGTATGACGGTAAAGCGTAATTTAGGTTTTTTATTGATATTTCACTATACTCACAACCTATTTCTTTAAATTTTTCTGCCGTAGAATAAATTGTTTTTTTAACTGAACCATCACAACTATCAATTAATTCTTTTAGTATTGCGACGTTCAACTTTTTTGTTTTACCATTAATTGTAATTGATGATGAAGGGATGGTTGTATTATCATTCATATCTTTTCCAGAAATGACGTTCATTATCATGACTATATCCTTGACCGACCTACAAATGGGACCAATTTGTTCTAGACTGTTTGCGTATGAGATTAAGCCGTATCTACTTACCTTACCATATGTCGGTTTAAGTCCAACAACAGAACAGAAACTTGCAGGACACCTTATTGATCCACCTGTGTCCGAGCCAAGAGAAACGGTACATTCTCCAGATGCAACAGCGGCACCACAACCACCAGATGAGCCGCCTGGCACATAATCCAAATTCCATGGATTATGAGTGGGCCCGTACCTACTATATTCTGTAGTTGAGCCCATACCGAATTCATCTAAATTTAGTTTACCCATTATTATTGCTCCATTTTCCTTCATGTGTCGTACAACTGTGGCATCATACGGGGGAATATAATCTTCGAGCATTTTTGAAGCACATGTAGTTTTGATATTCTTTGTAGAAATGTTATCTTTTATTCCAACTATTATTCCACATAGTGGCCCTATCTTTTCCTTTTCTCTTAATTTTCTATCTATTAACTTTGCAGAGGATACTGCACCTTCAGAATCTAATGAAATGAACGAGTGTAGCTTTGATTCCACATCTTCGATTCTCTTAATAACAGAACAAACGTACTCCTCAGTAGTAAATAACCCTTCTTTTATGCCATCAACAACCTCTGATGCTAAGAGATCATACAGGTTTGACATATTATTTCATCTTAGGCCCTTTCAGGTAGCCATCTTCAGTCAAGTTCTTGCTTATTCTCTCTCCGTCAGCATTTTTGATAAGGTCGTCTCTCAGCTGATCGAATTTTATTTCCTGTAAATCTAAGTCAATCGAATCATCAGAAGACAACTCTTCAAGAACATCTATATATTCAATTGTCCTCTCCAGTTGCATTGGAAATTTTTCAATTTCCTCTTCAGATAAATCGATCTTAGATATCTGGGCAAGATGTGCTAAATCAACTTTTGAAATCATAATTGTTTCATCTTCTCATAGACATATTATTTGTTAAGGAGACAATCGATCTATGTCCCTGGGAAACAATATAACATCTCTAATATTGTCAACATTACATATACTCATCATTAGTCGCTCAAGCCCTAATCCAAATCCAGCATGAGGTGGCATTCCGTAATCAAATACCTTCAGATGGAAATCAAAAGCATCAATCTTTAATCCTTGTTTTTTCATTCTCTCAACCAACTCAGATTTATCATGAATTCTAGTGCTTCCTGACGATAATTCTAAATTTTTATAGATCAAGTCAAAAGATTCACACTCTGTCTCTGTAGATTTTGGTTTTACATAAAATGGCTTTATTGAAGTGGGCCAATCAACTATAAAGTAAAAATTTTTCATATTTTCATCATCGAGATTCCGCAACTTTTGTTGTGAAATGTCATCTCCCCATTCAATTGATTCTCCGACACTTTGTAGCTTTTCTATTAAATCTGAATATCTATATCTTTGAAAGGGAATTGATAATTCCGGTAGATCTATCTTCAGATACTCAAGATGAGATTTGTCCTTTTCCTTTACTTCCTGCCACACATAATGGATCAATCTTTCTAAAGTTTCCATTATGTCATTATAATCAGCATATGCTTTTTCTATATCTATTGATGTTGCTTCCGACAGATGTCTATTTGTTCTTGAAGGTTCAGCTCTAAAAATTGGACCTATTTCAAATACATTCTCAAACGCCATGACCAGCTGTTCCTTATAAAGCTGAGGACTTTGAGTCAAAAATGCCTCCCTTTCATAATAAAAAATAGGAAATAGTGTTGCGCCGCCCTCAGTAGCAGTAGATATAATTTTAGGAGTATTAACTTCAGTAAATTCTTCTTTTCTAAGAAATTCTCTACATGAGTTTAATACAGTGTATCTTATACCAAAAATTGATTGAAGATAGGGTCTACGAAGATCTATTGCTCGCAAGTCTAATCTCGTGTCAATACCTACTCCTTTCCTACTTTGAATAACGATAGGGGAATTCTTATTGGCTAGGGAAAGTATCTTAAAATCACTAGGAATTATCTCAATTCCATGTGGAGCTTTTGGTTCACTTCTAACTTTACCTTTTATCGCTATTGATGCATGCTCCTTAATCTTTGGTATTTCAGAATCGAGGGACACAGGATATTCATTTTTCTTTAAAATAACTTGAATATTACCAAATCTATCATTGAGTGTGAGAAATTTTACGTTACTATGCTCACGTATCGAAGAGACCCAACCGACAATTATAACTTCCTTGCCATTCAGAGAAGTATCAATATTTTTGGAATAGTACGTCCTTTTCCAAGTTACCTGACCTTTTGAGCTATTCAAATTGACGAACCTTGATAATTTGAACTTTAATGAACAGGTTAATTTAACCTTTTAACATAGATATACTAATTATTGCAACAAAATATACCAACAAGTATTATGCTATAAACAGCGACTTTATTATAGTAACTAATTGTATACAATACCTGTATAGAACATTATCCAAGATGGACATAGAGAATCTAAATTAAAATTGAATACTCTGGACAACGACAACATCATACAACATAATTAGAAAATTCAAAAGTAGACGGTGATGGATCTGAGTTAATGAAATCCATTTTACAAAAGCTTAATCAAAACTTACAAAAGCATTAATAACATATTCAAATAATTTGTGTGAAATGGAAAAACAATCTCTATTATCGCTTTTTTCTTCAAATCCAGATAAGTATTATAAAGTTTCATTATTTGACGAAAAAGGATTCAAAAGGCAAAATTGCAAATTATGTGGGAAATTCTTTTGGTCCATAAGCAATGAAGAATCTTGTCCTGAACATGAAAACTACAATTTCATTGGCGATCCTCCGACATCAAAAAGACTAGATTTTGTGAATACTTGGAAAGAGTTGAGTTCTTTTTTTAGAAAAAACGATCATGAAGTAATCCAAAGATATCCAGTAGTATGTCGTTGGAGAGAGGATCTTTATTACACCATAGCTTCAATAGTTGACTTTCAGCGAGTAATGAATGGAAAAATTGTATTTGAAATCCCCAAAAATCCCCTCGTAGTACCGCAAATGTGTCTTAGATTTAATGATATTGAAAATGTTGGTTTTACTGGCAGGCATTATACTAGTTTTTGCATGGTAGGTCAAACCTGTAATGCAAATGCACCAGGCGGATATTGGAAGGATAAATGTATCGAACTAGATCACGCTCTGCTTAATGAGGTGTTGGGTATCCCATCAGAGGAAATTACGTTTGTTGAAGATGTGTGGATGGGAGCTGGAGCATTTGGCTATTCTTTGGAATACTATGTTCGAGGGTTGGAGCTTGGAAATGCAGTATTCACTGAATTTGAGGGCAATGAGTACAATTATCGTACCCTAGATAACAAGATAATAGATATGGGTGCTGGACTAGAACGCCTCTCGTGGATTACAATGGGCAGCCCGACAAGTTACGATACCACCTTTGGACCTGTAATCAAGGAACTGATCAATATCACAGGCGTCGATATTGAGTCAAGATCAGAAATTCTATCTCAGTATTTCAGGGTTTTTTCTGAGAAATATTCAAACTACCAAAATGATGTAAGACTATTAAAAACAAATATTGCAAAAGAACTTGAGTTAACATATGAAAGTTTAGAAAAGGTTATCGCACCATTTGAAACCTTATCAATTATAGCCGACCACACCAGGACTTTACTGTTTGCAATTTCTGATGGTTCATTACCTTCGAACGTAGGAGGAGGCTATAATCTCAGAATTATACTAAGAAGAACCCTTGCACTACTTGCACGATTTGGTTGGAATATCAATTTGGAGGATATTATTGATTTACACATTGACCATCTAAAATCAATGTATCCTGAATTAAAAGAGCACAAAAATGATGTTAGGACCATAATTCAGATTGAATCCGATAGATATTCTTCATCTAAAGAAAGAATGTTATCCATAGCCAATTCCATGTTAACAAGTAAGAAAAGTCTCAAAGTTGAAGATCTCATAAGACTGTACGAGTCCGATGGAATTACTCCTGATTTTCTCCTTGAAACTGGAGTTATAGAAAAGATACCTTCAGATTTTTATTTGAAATTGGCAGAGCTCCATACATCACATGAATCAAAACAGGTACCTGTCTTTGATTCTGTGACTGGATTGAAGCCCACAAAATTACTGTACTATGAAGACGAGTCCATTAGAGAATTTGACGCAAGAGTCCTTAGAATAGTAAATGGAAAATATATGATTTTGGACCAAACTGCATTTTATCCCAGGGGAGGGGGACAAGAACCAGATTTTGGAGATATAGAAGGGATAAAAGTTACAAATGTGATAAAGCAAAATGATATTGTACTCCATAAAATGGAAATTCCATCATTAGGATCTTTTCCAAAGGAAAAAATTGTCCATGGAATTGTTAATGATACTAGGAGACGGTCAATAACAAAAAATCATAGCGCAACCCACATATTGAATTCCGCTGCAAGGAACAATCTGGGTTCGTGGGTGTGGCAGAATTCTGCCTTTAAGGAAGAACATTACGCCAGATTGGACATAACTCATCATTCTGCTTTGACGAGAGAAGAAATCAATCAGATAGAAAAAAGCGCCAATGAAGTGGTTCAGAAAAATTTGCCGGTATTGATAAATAAATTTGAAAGATCGGATGCCGAGGAAAGATATACATTCAGAATTTACCAAGGAGGTGCAGTTCCCTCAAACAATGTAAGGATAGTAAACATAGATGGATGGGATGTCGAAGCATGTGGTGGAACCCATGTAAATAAGACAGGTGAAATAGGTCTCATCAAAATTCTAAAAACTGAAAGGATTCAGGATGGTGTAGTAAGACTTGAGTTTGTTGCAGGAAATAATGCTCTACAGTACATTCAGTATCAGGAACATCAGTTATGCCATATTGCTCAATATTTGGGTTCAAGTAGAGAAAAGCTCATTGAATCTTTTGATAAGATAACACTAGATAATGAATTAACGAAAAGAAAATTTAGAAATATTGTTAGGAAATTTTCAGACAATAACGTTCCAATAGTTTCTGAAAAAGCGACTATATCAAAGTCCGGAATAAAGATTTACGGTACATACGATGATGAAATAGGTGATGATTATCATATTGCGCTAGGAGAAAAGAGTATCGATAATGATCCCCATTTAGTATACGTTGCTTTAGTTCAAGATCAAGACAGTATAAAAGTCATAGTATTCGTTGGTGCTGAATTACGGAAAATTATTAAAGCGTCAAAAATAGCTAAATCAATTTCACTGCAACTTGGAGGGACTGGAGGTGGAGGCACAGATAAATTCGGTCAAGGTGGAGGCAGGGATAAAAGTAAAGTTCAAGAATGTTTAACCAATCTTGAGAATTTATTGATAAGTATATTAAATTCAAGTGAAAAGAATGGCTGAAAATTCAATTGAAAAAGCGTCCAATCTAGAACTTGATTGGGGAAGAATAGGAGAAAAATGGAGAAAAAAGTGGGCTGAAAACAACATATTTGAATCTGAACTTGAACCAAATAAAAAAAAGTATTTTCTTACTGTAGCATATCCTTACCCAAATTCACCACAACATGTGGGTCATGGCAGAACATATTCTTTGGCTGATGTACATGCGAGATATAAACGCATGAAAAATTATAATGTATTATTTCCAATGGGATTCCACTATACTGGAACACCTATTGTATCAATGTCACAAAGAATCTTATCTAACGATAAAGAACTAATAGACACTTTTCAGCAAATATACAAGATACCTAATAATGTAATATCGAGTTTCAAAGATCCTAAGAAAATTGCACGATTCTTCCACGAAGAAATTAAACAAGGAATGAATGAAATGGGATATTCAATTGACTGGAGACGAGAATTCACGACAATAGATAACGGATATTCGAAATTCATTTCATGGCAATTTAGAAATCTCAGAGAGAAGGGATTAATAGTACAAGGATCCCATCCTGTAGGATGGTGTCCTCGAGACCAAAATCCAGTAAGCCAACATGATACTCTAGGGGATATCGAACCAGAACTAATTGAGTATGTCCTTGTGAAATTTAAATACGAAGAACAGTATGTTATCCCAACTGCAACATTAAGACCAGAAACTATTTTAGGTGTGACAAATCTATGGATAAATCCAGATATAAAGTATGTTATTGCATCAGTAAACAATGAGAAATGGATCATTACTAGAGAAGCTGCAAGAAAATTGGAATTTTTAAATTTTAGTGTCTCTATAATTTCAGAAATATATGGATCCGATTTGGTAGGAAAACTTGCACTAGATCAATTTAGAAAAAAACATGTGCCAATATATCCCGCCTCATTTGTGGATCCTAATAACGGAACTGGAATTGTGATGTCGGTGCCGGCACACTCACCTTATGATTATCAAGCTCTTGATGATTTGAAAAAGGATGTGAATACTTCAAGAAAATATGATATTATTATTGATATCGTTCCAATAAAATTAATACACACTGATCTGTTTCACTCAGATGAATCATCTCCCGCAGAATCTATAATAACTCGATATTCAATAAGGGATCAGAACGACCCGAAACTTGAAGAAGCGACCAACAAACTTTATTCTGAAGAATTTCATAATGGCATACTTTTACCAGACATAGATATAGTCGGAAATCTAAGTGTGCTAGAAGCTAGAAAGATGATAAGAGAAAAAATCATCAAGGAAGATATTGGAACAATCATGTATGAACTAAAAAATCAAGTAAAGTGCAGATGTGGTGCTTCATGTGTAGTTAAAATACTAACAAATCAATGGTTTATCAATTATGGTGACGAAAAATGGAAAAAACTAGCCTATGAACTGCTTGACAGAATGGAGATTCTACCTGAAGAAATAAGACAAGAATTTAGAAATGTTATAGATTGGCTAAAGGAAAGAGCATGCGCAAGAAAAACAGGCCTAGGTACAAAACTTCCTTGGGATAATGAGTGGATTATTGAAAGCCTGGCAGATTCGGTTATCTATATGGCATATTACCCTTTATCAAAATATATTATCAATGATGAATCACAAAAAACCGAAGATAGGATATTTGCAGATGATTTAAATGATGATTTTTTTGATTATGTTTTTTTAGGAAAGAAAGAGCCAAACGTAGTTTCCAAAAATTCAAAAATCTCCAAACAATTTTTGGAAAAAATAAGAAATGAATTTCTATATTTTTACCCGGTAGATTCTAGGCATTCTGGAAGAGATTTGGTACCAAATCATTTGGCATTTTTCATATTCAACCATGCAGCGATTTTTGACAAAGACAAATGGCCTAAACAAATTGTCGTCAACGGATCGGTACTTATGCAAGGTAAAAAGATGTCTAAATCGCTTGGAAATATTATTCCACTACGGCATGCAATAGAAGAATATGGTGCAGATTCAATCCGTCTTACAATGTTGGCATCTGCAGAGATATTACAAGATTCCGACTTTTCGTTTGATTTGGTAAAGGGAATTAGATCCAAATTGTATGAAATTTATAGGACCATAGGTGCACACATGAGCATTTTTTCCAAAAATCAAAATTCTTTAGAGCAAAATGAGTTGGAAGATATTTGGATTTCAAATAGAATACAACATTTCATTTTAGAAACCACAGCAGCTATTGAAAAATTTAGAATCAGAGAAGCTTTACACAATATATTATACTTGATGGACAGTGACTTACAATGGTATCAAAAAAGAAAATCTGCAAAAAATAAATCAATGCAGAATAATTTGTTAAACGATTTTTTCGAAGTAAGGATAAAATTATTATCACCATTTGCGCCCTTTTTTTGTGAGGAGATTTGGGAAATGATGGGAAATCATTCCTTTATCAGTTTATCACAATGGCCAGAAGTTAATAATTCAAAAATTTATCCAAAGTCCGAAGACAATGAAAGACTTATTCAAGACATTATATTAGACATTCAGAAAATAACAAAGGTTACAAAGATTGTTCCAAAAAAAATTATGATATATACAGCTTCACAAGTCAAGACTATATTATATAAAAAATTATTAGAAAAAATACAGAGACAATCGATCACGAATTTTGGGATAATGATGAAAGAATTTGTAAATGATAGTGAAGTAAAAGATTTTGTAAAACGTAGTCCTGACTTGGTAAAGAAAATGATAGATGATATATTATCTGAATCAATTGAAGTTAGAGAAAGAAGATTACAATTAGATTCATTTAATGAAACCATACCGCTTCAAGATTCTATATCTTTACTAATTAGTGAAACAGGAAATGATCAACTCAAAGTAAGTATATATTCTGAAGACAATAATGATAAATATGATCCAAAGCAAAAATCAAAATTTGCAAGACCCTTTAAGCCAGCAATTTATATTGAATAATCTGCTCACAATTATTATGTATGAAAATTTTGTTTTGTTAAAGGTGTATTGTCAATATCACATGACTGCGCATCAATCATGTCATAATATATCATTTCCAAGATTAATATCGTTTTATAAATCAAAATTGGCTTTTGATCGCCTATGAAATTAAATATAGAGCTAATTCGGATGTTCTGATTTGTCAGGAAAATATACATTAGTTTGTTCAAGAAATGACCTAGCGAGTACCACAATCTCACGTTGTCTTATTGAGAAATATGGATTCTTGAGTAATACTGATTCTACTTTTTATTCAGCTAGTTATCCAAACATTGTCTTACATATTTCTGAAAATAATTTACTTTACATGGATAATCTAGATGAAAAGTATCCTGACACATTTTCTTTTATATTCTTATCTCAACATAGATCACAAGCTAATATTCCTGCATTGACATGTCACTCCACGGGAAATTTTGGAAAAAATACTTTCGGTGGTGAAGAAAAGGAATTAGGAATATGTTATCCATGGATTCAAAAGCAATATCTAATTGAACTTAATAAATTTAAGGATAGTGTCCCAGACTATGACATTATTATTGAATCTACGCATCATGGCCCTACGTCACTAAAAAAACCGATTCTGTTTATTGAAATTGGATCAACTGAGAAACAATGGATGGATGAAAATGCTGCAAACACGGTATGTAAATCATTGTTTAACGTAATTACAAAAGCACCTAGATTCTGTAATAAAGTGGCCGTCGGATTGGGCGGTAATCACTATCCTATGAAATTCAATAAGTTATTGTTGGAATCCGAATATGGTATAGGTGCAATAGCCGCAAAACATGATTTACCGCATTTAGATAAATTACTAATCGAACAAATGATTCACAGGAACATAGAGAAGGTCTTGTACGTTGTGGTAGATTCCAAGGGATTAGGAAAAGAGAGATCTAGAATAATACACATGATCGATGAAATTGGAATTGAAGTCATGAAAATTTAGTCCTAGTTAAATTGCTGCTATAGTTATTTATAATTGTGTGACACTAGTAAATTATGGCTTCCAATACAAAAAAGCCTCAAAAAAAAACTAGTATCGATAGCCACTCTGTATATAATCTAGTTTCAAATATTCCTCGTGGAAAAGTTGCAACCTACGGACAATTAGCATCGTCAGTAGGTAACTCTCGAGGAGTGCGAGGAATTGGTAAAATTCTAAACAAAAATCCACAGCCAATAATAGTACCCTGTCATCGTGTTGTTTGTTCAGATGGACATGTTGGAGGATATATGTACGGAAAGGAACTGAAGATATCACTGTTACTGAATGAAGGTATCCCTATTGTTAATGATCGCATAAAAGATTTTGAAAAATACAGAATCCCTAGTTAGGATTATTTATGCGTTTTTGCTTGTTTAGCAAGTTCTCGCAGATGTGAAAGAGATCTAACATTGCCGCCCTTAACTTTTTTATACAATGCCCAAAAAGTTTCTCTATTTATTTCGTTCCTAGCTTTCAATATTTTTAAATGGCGTCTCATCGCTCTGGTACGCTTTACATAAACTTCTTTCTTACCAACTCTCGCAGTTTTCTTACCCTTCTTGGAACCAGCTGAAGTGCCGTGTTTTCTTCGGGTCTTTAGTTTCTTTTCTGCTCTTGATCTAGATATTCCTTTTACTTTTACAGTCCATATAGTACCGTTCTTAATTAAGGAACGCATATCCTCCCGTGTGATAGCATCAGCTATATCATCAAGCTTATCAGGTTCGAATCTTATCCTATTTAATCCCACACCTAATACTCTTGCAATTAATTCCCTCTTTTTTCTTAGATTTACAACCATTATGATTTAGACACCCTTTTTCCTAAATTTTTGCCCTTTGCTTCTACCTTTTTTTTGCCCTTTGCTTCTACCTTTTTTTTGCCCTTTGCTTCTACCTTTTTTTTGCCCTTTGCTTCTACCTTTTTTTTGCCCTTTGCTTCTATTTTTTCAGCTATTTCCTTTTTGTCGATCTTGCCTGGATTCAGAATCTTGAATTTTAAATTTGTAGCTTCAGCAACTATATCTATTCTTTTTTTATTTCCAACAGTATGAGCTATTCTTACTGCATCTTTCTTGGGATCAATTTTTGTCAAATCATTCGTATTATAAATCAAAATATCATGATAGCCAGAGGGATGTAAACCTCTTGATATTCTAGGTCCCTTATATCCAACCTTAACCAATTGAGGAACCCCTGAAACCTGCTTTCGCATCTTGTTATCTTTACCTTTGGGTCTTCTCCAATTAGTTGCAAGTCTCTTATATCTCCAGCTCTCTTGTCTTACAAATTCTGGTCTTTTTTCGGCTATTTTTTTTCTAAGTTGCAGGAGATCCTTATTAATTACCATTGAACAATGGTCAAGACCCTATTTTTTAAATAAAAATGTTTCTAGATAATCAGGAAATATATTGGCGATGAGTCTACAGCCATAATAAATCCTTGCAAAAAATATGTGATATATCCTGATTTATGCGGAGATAATGAGGGAACAATGCCAAGGAATTATTAAAGATAATTATCCTAGTGGGCTTTCAACCTGGCCATCCTACTACTCTCTCCTAGCTGAATTGATATTGTTATATTCTTTATGTCCTAATAATATAGTAATAATTGACTGAATATCACACCGGGGAATTGGCACCACATAGTGGGGTCTTTGATTTCTTGAGGCACAACGTTAGACTTAGACGAATTCGAACTATAACTTGCTCACCGAAGGTGAATGAACGATTTATACCATTATCGATAGGTGATCCGTTTCCTCCCTGTAGGAGTTGTAATGAAGGTGTTATTTGGAATGGTTAGATAGGAGAATCTTACTTTGCTATTCCATCAATATTTGATTCAAATTTATTGAATAATATTTATGAATCCATACTTCTCTCTCGTTGTTCTCAAAATCGACATGTTGTATTCAAATATTCGTTTTGAATACTCATGTAGGATATCCATCATTGGTTCTGATGTTTTGCTGGTATAGAATGCAGGGCAATCACCAGTCAATTGGAATGAAGCATGCACGACAGGTTTCCCACTACTAGATTCCATCCACGAAGAAAATGGATAAAGCCAGCAAACCCCTGGTTTATCTGGATGTAAAACACAGCTTCCACATTCATTCAAGAATCTGCATGATAATGGTTTACCGTCCTGATCCTCTGTTTCATTTTCTTTTCTTTTTAGAGAAATCATACTAATCGTAGTAATTACATTATTCATAGTCGACATTTCGTTCCAACTAGAGATTGTGGTTTCCTTTTTGATAAATTCAGATTCGGTGTCATATTCCATTTTTTTTGAAATTGATGATATGTCGTCTTTTGTAAGGGGTAACCTTCCCTGTTTTTCACAGCAATTATGACAATCTGGCCACAGGCATTTCCAAAGTACAAATTTTTGATCTTTGGCTAAATACGGGATATGAAAAACGACGCCATTCACAACTATTTGAGAATCAGAAACGTCATCGCGTTTTCCAAGATGAAGATCATATATTGGTTGTTCTATTGACCACTTGTTGGCCAAGTCTTCTAATGACTCTTTCATCCCTATTTCTTTCAAAACTAATTATCCTTATATTAAAACCCAAGTTTAAATGTGCCTAAGAAACAAATCTCATTTGAACCATGTAACATGCCTAACTTTGAAGATCCTGCTGGCCCTAAATTAGAATTAGAATCAAGTAAAGGCAAACATGCGTCGTCAACACAAAACAGGAGAATGGTATGGGAGAACATTATCTGGCCACTAGTATTGGATGTAAATCGATCCTATTTTACATTAAAGGAATACCATTCAAAAAGAGATTATTTTTGTAAGAACAAAAAGATACAATCATCTAAAGTTGCAGGAGGTTTTGTATCTCTGCTGGTTAAGGGTATCCTAATAAGACAAAAAAGTATCTATTCTATTCACTATAGACTCATCCCCTACATGAGAAAGAAGGCTAATTTGGAATATGGCCAGGCAATAAGAGAAACAAGTACTAAACGTTAAGAAAAATTATTAGAATAATTTAGTAAAATGGCTAAATTCCATCATCTATATTTTGTGGTTTGTAACTTGCCGTTATCTGCAGTCACTATAATTTTTTGAAAATCCAGATCTTCTTTATCGGGGGTAACGTATATTGAACTAAAGGGCCCGATAGAATTGTAGAATTGTTTTTTCTCTTTGTCCTCATCAAATTGCACGCTTATATTATGAATTTCTTGAGGATTGTTATTATTTATTTTAATACTTATGGTTTTCAGAGTTTCGCCCGTTTCAAATATCTCAACTGACAACCCAGCCCTTGGAATGAAAACCAGCAAAATTACAATGGCAACAATTGCAAACCCCCCGTAAATAGCATATCGAGCTATTCTTATCCAATCCCTAGTTTTTTTTCCACTGTTGGTGTCAATTGAACCATCATCCCATCTTCCCATTGTCCTTCTCCCTATATTTTAAGAAAAATTATTATAAACATTTTTTTGCCAAAGATTGAATAATTATTCAGATAGTTTAGCAAAAATAAAAGTTGATAATAACTACATTTTTCTGTCACAAGAATCTATTTACTGGGAGTAGTTTACTATTTGTTGAACTTTCTGTAAAAAGCTATTACGTTATCACAGTTCTTACATTTGTATTCTCCTTTTTCTACAAGTATCACTCCTTGCCCTAATTCTTCGTTTAGAGTCTCGTATTTTAGAAGTGGAGAGCCACTAAATTCCTTTCCACATACATTACAATAATATTTCAAAAATCGATCTTCACTCAATCTTCCCAGATTAGCTAGAAATATTTGAGGAATTCCAAGATTTGCCTTGATTTCTTCTTGTTCAGTTATTTTTGCTAGAGCATATCCTCCTGAGCCTAGCAATTTCTTTTCCTCTAAATCCTCACTTTCATTCATGTCTCTAATACAGATAATCCTCAATTTTAAGAGTACTTGATGATTGATTTCACCTATTGATGATCTCCTCAGCAAAGTTAATGAAAACTGGGACAATTCTAATCTTACATGCCTTCAAAAGATATTTCAAATCTGTTGAATGATAGGGTTGAGTTCAAGTTGTATGTTGCTGAAAAACTTCTGAATAATCTGCAAGAAATTGTGGGAAAAAATCAAAATACGGAAAATCAAAGGAACGAATTGCAAACGGAAATGGATATAGATTGTTTTCTTGTCCAAATTTTGGCAGCAATAGATGCTTTATTGATTCAAATAGACATCAGATTAGAATTAGGAATTGCTACAGAGAAGGTCGATTTGGATACAATTCGAAGTGCCTTGAATGCCAGAACAAAAAATATTAGCCTAGTCACAGAATTACATAAGGCGTCAGAATATAATAATTGGCTATGGAGATTAAAGGAATTTAGAAACCAAACTATGCAAAGACCAGCGGTACAAGTTCAAGATAATTTTTTCAAAAACATAAAAGATATCTCATCCGAACTGCCAACAAAAACAACAGCAGTTCCTGGTGAATACTTGAACGAGGATCTAATTCCGTATTTTAAGGAGAGCGTTAGGCGAGTTAGGCAATTAGTCAATTCTATCAGAATGAAAGAACCTCTGCTGAAGTAGATATCGATAAGTACACTAAGGCTGAAGTGTGTATATTAAATTAGAATTCCTTAATGCTAGTAAGGGGTAGTTTTTCTTTCACTGGCCGTTATTCCTTATCTCTGAGTATGAAAGGCTTATTCACATTGGACTTGTAGTGGATAAATTGTAAGCGATATAAACTACCTTGTAATTTTAAATTTCAGGCATTTACATTTTTTGCATTCTGATAGGGGATTGGTGGGTACCATTCGAAAATGATGTAGTCTTCGATGCCCGCAGACGCACTTATCAAATTGGCTCAAAGATATGTTGTTTAGAGTTGTGAGTTATTAAAAATTCCGCAAAATTATTTATCGATAAAATTCCACACCGTCCAGCCTGCACCTGTTTTCTGGACACTTTCACAGGACATATGAAAACTATTCCATGTGAACCAAAAGAACTCGAAAAAGATCAGAGTTAATTATTTATTATCTTTAATTTCAACATATTACGTTCCTTATCAATCTGATGGGACAATTGGTTTATCTGCTGCATAACTCGGTAAAACAATCTCCCATCAGATTCTATCGTTTAGCGTTTAACTTTTTTATAATTTATTGTCCATAAGATATGTAACCCTAGCCAAAATGGGGAGTTGAAAATACGCAAGTATTTTTGATAAAACTATTGAGGCAAGGCCCCAATTCTCATTCCTGTGCTTGACATCAACAAAACAATAACTTTGCTTCTCAAATCTGAAACATCTAGAATTCTTTTAATTTCATCATGAGTGTAGGCCCTATCTACTACCTTTCGGGACCTTTCCCCTTTGAACATGTTTATTTTCTTTTTGTTTAATGGAATATCGTTCATATCATAGAAGTGATAAATTGCTTTGAGCCTTGTTGAAAGGGAATTAGTAGACAGTCCTTTCTCTCTCAATGACATCAAATGGTTTACTATTTGATTTTGTGGATTTTGCATTATAGAAAGATTATAAAAATTCTTTATACAACAAAATCTCATGAATATTTTAATATTATATTCGTAGATTTTCTTTGTAACTTCTGACTTTATGGAGTTTATGAAATTGAAATATACATCTTCTTCCTTGGAACCTTCTTGTATAACTGACATCGATTCCGTAACCCCAACCGGATATAAGGAAACTAATTAATAAACACCGGCTAAAGTAGGGATATCGATAAATATTCGTTTGAAAATTTCTAGTTGTAGCTCGAGAATCAGCCCGGTCGAATCTACACGATTGTGTAGATGCCGAATCTAGCGGTCAAACTCCACAGGAGGGCTATGGATTTCAGGCTCTGGATCGTCATGAAAAGATACCTGAGGACAGCAGTTCGAATCTGCTCCGGGCTACCATTTTAAATCTAAAGTTGTGGCCCAAATTTGGCCAAATATTTAGATTCTTCTCCGAATTTCTTGAAATTCTCCATGAACAAATGAGCTAATCTTTTTGCTGCTACAATATATTGCTGTTCATTAGACCAGGAAGAACTTGGATCTAAAATTTTTGATGGAATTTCTGGACAGGAAAGTGGAATTTCTAGATTGAAGATATTATCGTGTCTATAATGTACTCTTTCCAGACCTCCGTTTATTGATGCTGACACCATTTTTCGTGTGTGGTTCAATTCCATCCTCTTGCCTATTCCATAAGGACCCCCAGTCCAACCAGTATTAATAAGATATACACTAGTATTGTATTTTGAAATTTTATCTGCAAGCATTTTTGCATATTCAATAGGATGTAACGGCATGAATGGTGCTCCAAAACATTGAGAAAAAGTTTCTTTTGGTTCAGTAATCCCCCTTTCTGTACCTGCTAGCTTACTTGTATACCCAGAAATGAAATGATACATTGCACCTTCTCTAGTCAATTTTGCTATTGGTGGCATCACACCAAATGCATCTGCGGTAAGAAAGATTATAACTTTAGGATGAGTAGCAACTGAGGGTATTACCGCGCCAGGGATAAACTCTAATGGATATACTACCCGTGTGTTTTCGGTGAGATAACTGTCGTTGTAATTTGGTTGTCTTGTTACTTCATCAACGATTACGTTCTCCATTACAGAACCAAATTTGATCGCGTTCCAAATTTGTGGTTCATTTTCCTTTTTAAGATTTATACATTTTGCGTAACATCCACCTTCGAAATTAAAAATTCCCTTATCGGACCAGCCATGTTCATCATCTCCTATCAAGTACCTTTGCGGGTCTGCAGATAATGTTGTTTTTCCCGTTCCTGATAATCCAAAAAATAATGCTGTATCTCCATTCTTACCCATGTTGGCAGAACAATGCATTGGAAATACGCGCTTCTGTGGAAGTAGAAAATTCATAATGGAAAACATTGCCTTTTTTATTTCTCCTGCATAGGAGGTGTGACCGATTAAAACCATCTTTCTAGACAAATTAATGATAATAAACGTACCACTCTTGGTTCCATCGATTTCAGGAAGAGCAGCAAAATCGCTTACAAAGAATAGTGTGAATTCAGGTTTATGATGATTTAGGTCCTCAGAGGTAGGCCGTATAAATATCTGTGATGCAAAAATACTATGCCATGCGCTATCGGTAAAAACCCTAATTGGTAGCCGATTCTCAGGCTCGGCACCCACAAATCCATCAAATAGAAATAGATCCTTTCCAGAAACATGTTGTTTCATTCTTTCAAAAATATTGTCGAATTTTTCCGTAGCTATTGGATGGTTCACTTTACCCCAATCCACAAGTTCATGCGTTATATCATCGTCAACAATGAATTTATCATCAGGAGAACGTCCAGTAAATTTACCCGTCTTAACTGCCAATGCTCCAGAGTTTGATAATAGTCCCTCATTTCACTGAATCGCAATTTCAATAAGAGTGGCTATTGGTAAATTTCTTTCAATTTTTCCAAAATTAATATTCATCTTCTCTAGTTGCAAAAGATAGCTCTTTGTCTGACCAATATCCTCATCATTCATTGATACGAAGTAAGTTCCATAATGGGTATTTAATTTATTTCATGTTAAAATAAATTATCTCAAATTCATATTGATATTGAATTTGGATTCATTAGAGCTGGAGGATTTTTCTCATAAATTCTATGTCAATTCGCTAATTTAACTGAAAACAATCATTTTGTAATACCCATGTTTTATATCTTCTAGAATAGTAGGCAAATCCGTTATCAACCTCGTTATTGTTAAAATAATTACGATTTTCCATTCTCTCTAATGTACGCAAAATCTTAAGAATAGTCCTCTCTTCAACTAGAGATTTTACTATTCGCTCTACTTCTCTTTCCATCATTTTTTTGGTACCTATTGCATTCATATTTCTGCTATTACTTATATATGGTAACGAACATTCTTAATATAAAATTCCACGTACTTTTTTAGAGGAAAATTAAGTATAGGAAAAGGTGGATAAGAAGACTCTTTTTCTCATTTGAGAGTATTTAAATTAAAATCTCAAAATTATGCTTCGTATTCAGGTTAGCATCAAAAATGATGCAATATCAAAACAATAAATATAAATTAACTTTTCAAAGTACAGTTCATGTGAACTATTTTATAGAATCTTTTAGAAGTGGTAGCTTGACTCGTATTAAAATTAACTCATATATTCTGATTCCAATCTGCTTTTTGCTTATTTTTAGCTATATCTCTACAGTTTGCTACGCACAAACTGGGGTTAACATTGATGATACACTATTACCCAAATTATTTGATAGAGTGAAAGGCTCTGTCGTGCAAATTACTGTAACTAACAATAATCCCAGTGCTTCTGCATTAGGCTCAGGTTTTATTTTTGATAAATTTGGTCACATTATTACAAATGATCATGTTGTTCATAATAGCTCTTATAATGATACTGCTACCAATAATGTTACTGTAACGTTTTTGAATGAAAAATCTGCTAAGGCTAAAATAATTGGTAGTGACCCTTTTTCTGATCTAGCAGTTTTGCAAATAGAAAATATGAAGAACGAATCATTAATTCCATTAGTCCTAAGTAATTCTACGAACGTAAAAATAGGAGAACATGTGATTGCGATAGGTAATCCATTCGGTCTTTCTGGTTCCATGACTGAGGGCATTGTAAGCGGGTTAGGAAGAGTCATTCCATCTCAGAATCCGGAGAGCCCTGAAGGCCCACCTGGCTCACCTGGACAGGACAACCCATTCATCCCTCCTACCTCATTTTCGATACCAGAAATAATTCAAACTGATGCAGCTATAAATCCTGGAAACTCTGGGGGACCTTTACTGAATCTGCAGGGCCAACTCATTGGGATAAATAGTGCTATTTTTTCATTAACCGGAGAATATTCTGGTGTAGGATTTGCAATACCTGCAAGTACCATCCAAAGAATAGTACCAATCTTGATATCAGAACATTCCTATAAGCATCCATGGATTGGAATTTCAGGTATGGACGTTAATGAACAGATTGCCACTGTCATGAAATTAGACGCGGCGTCAGGTTTTCTTGTAATAGAAACTAATCCAGGGGGACCTGCAGCCAAAGCTGGAATACATGGTGGTGATAAATTAGTAGATTTAAACGGAAGGAAGACAAGGTTGGGTGGAGATGTTATTACGAAAATTGATAATCAAACTGTTACTAAAATTGATGATATACTAATCTACCTGGAACAACATAAAAAGGTCGGACAGAGTGTTACCTTAACTGTTATCAGAGATGGAAAATCTCAAAAAATTAATGTTATTTTGGCTGAAAGACCATTACGTCTCAATATAGAACAGCCCTGGTTGGGAATCGATGGTATTGACATGAGTGCTGATATTGCTTCCAAGCTGAAGGTAAATCAGAGCACTGGAATTCTAGTAGTTGGAATTGTTTCGGATGGACCGGCAGACAAGGCTGGCTTAAAAGGAGGATATAGGATAGCTGAAATTAATGGAACAGAGGTGGAGTTAGGTGGAGATATTATCGTAAGCGCCGATAAACAGCCAATTAAGAGTTTGCAAGAATTATCATATTATATTAAAAATACTAAGAAAACAGGGGATATAATCACTCTTGGTATTTTGAGAGATGGTCAGCCACATGAAATTAAGGTTACATTGCAAACAAAACCAAAGGATCTAAAGCAATAGTTGGCTTTTACAAAAAATTAGAATGAGACACTAGTTAGAACTGGTAAATTCTTTATATCCTTCCTTAAATTCCGTATTTATTTTCTGTAACAGATTAATGAATTTTTTATCTTTGGATAATATTTCTTTCATTTGACTTTCTATTTCATAATATGCTACATCCGTGTCACCAGTTTTCGATTTTGACGTAAGAGAAAGAATATTTGAATCAGAATACATTATAAGAATTCTAAATGCTAATAATTTAGGATTTAATTCTAGCTCAAACAATAGATCATTCATCAATTTATTTTTATGTTCCTCATTAGAGTTCTGTGTATCTTCAAGCCAGTTTTGAGTAATTCTGCAGCATTGCTTCAGATACTGCGTTATTATGGAATAGAACCTAGCCGTACTAGATTCAATTGTATCGACTTCAAAATATTGATATAAGAGCGTCAAAAGTATGGGATCATTGCTATACTTTTTCAAAAGATAAGGTGGATAACTGATTGTCTCTGACAAGACATGAAATAGGCCTGAACTACTTAGTTGGTATTTTCTCATCCCTCTGAGTATTAACCCTTTTTTTTCAACAAGTAACTTGGACCCTATCAATTTTGAGATGGATGAGTTATCACCGGGTTGGGTTTTATCTCTCAGTTTTAGATATGATCCAATTTGTGAAGAAAGATCAGCATTATTTATTATTTTAAATAAAATTGATTTTTCCTCTGTTCCTATCTCTTTTCTTTTGTAATCATACAGTATTTCGAAATAATTAGAGTAGTCCATTTTTATTCTCGCAGTAATGGAACTACAAATTAATTGAATTTAAATTGTTCATCACAGATATATGGGAATTGCAGAAAAACATTCTGAATTTTTTAGACTAACCAAGATAAACTGGATTATTGTCCAGCTTGGAATTATTTTTTGACAATGAAATAATACTACATTTAAAAAGCGCTCTTTGTGTGTAACTCTTGAGGGGCCATCGTCTAGCTTGGTCAAGGATACCATCTCACTTGATTTGATATCATTTCGTTGAGGTATTAGCCTGGGGCGCTGGCGGTCGTGGGTTCAAATCCCACTGGCCCCAATCATAAAACGGGTTCATATACTTGGATTTCAAATTATACATATTGAAAAGGGGTAATATTGTAAGATGCCAATGAAGAATCCACCTCCAACTGATGCGGCGGTTGGAATTAGACTTTCAATAACCATTGTCTTAATTCACTTCTCCTTGAATAAGGATATCCATATATTATCCTATAGATATCGGTGTATTAAAGTATATCTATTGGATATTGAT
>VBPX01000080.1:0-5116 GCA_005877075.1 Nitrososphaerota archaeon
CAAGGTGGGGGTGTAAATTAATTGAGAGCCTTATTCTTGCCATTAGGCAGAAATACATTACTCCCAGATAGACCTATCTTTTGATACCTACTACGATACTGACTCGCTATAAGCCCTTTCTCCGACCTGGGAAATATCCAAGCCTATTTCTTCCTCTTTTGGGGTAACTCTGACCCCTCCAGGCCAAACTAGATCCATTGCCTTCCACATAGCAAGTGTTAACACGAACGCCCATACAGCTGCTACCGCAGCTCCTGTCGCATTGATCAAGAATTGTTGTGGATTGCCGAAGAAAAGCCCATCATGACCATATGGGTTAATTCGTTTTTCAGCGAATGTTCCAGTCATCAGAGCACCAACTACACCACCCATACCGTGAACAGGCCAAGTATCTAATGCATCATCTACCTTTCTCCTATTCTTTAGAATCAGGCAATAGAAGCAAACTGTCGCACAAGCAAATCCTATCATAATTGAAGCCCAAACACCCACGAATCCTGAAGCAGGCGTGATCGCTACAAGTCCAGCTACTGCTCCGGAAGCAGCACCTATAGCACTCGTCTTCCCTGTATGTGCCCAACTGAGGAAAACCCACCACATGGCTGCGACCGCCGTAGCCAAGTTCGTATTTTGGAAAGCTTGTGTCTCCAAGAAACCAGCGAATCCAGCACTTCCGGGGTTGAAACCAAACCATCCAAACCACAGCAAGGTAGCACCTAACATTATTAATGGAATAGAATGCGGTTCAAATGGTGCCCTTCCGTAACCTAACCGTCTGCCCAAAAACATAGCACTTGCCAATCCTGAAAAGCCTGAAGTTATGTGGATAACTGTTCCTCCAGCAAAGTCTAGAGCACCTAGTTGCCCTAACCAACCAAATACGGTCCCTTGACTTCCAAGTGACCAATTCCAATGACCTACAAAATCGTAAATGAATGTACTCCAGAGCACAGTGAATATCAAAAAGGCACTCATTTTCACCCTATCCGCATATCCAGCTATAGCTAAAGCCGGCGTTATAGCCGCAAACATCAGCTGAAACATCACATACGCCAAATGTGGAATAGTTGGAGCATAAACATCAGCTGGAGCATTATGGGCAACATTGTTCAATCCGATCCAGTCTAGGTTCCCAATGAAACCATATCCCGTAGCATCCGGACCAAACATGATGGAGTATCCCCAGACAACCCATTGAATGCTGACTATAGCATATACCAGAAAGTTTTGAAGAATAACAGTTAAAGCATTTTTTCTCCTCGTCAAACCTCCATATAGGAAGCCTACACCTCCAGGAGTCATTATCATTACGAAGGAAGCTGCAGCATACATGAAAGTAGTATCTCCAGAGTCTATGCATGGAGAATAGCTACCCCCAAAAGTACCGTTACCTGGGGGTTTCATTGGTTGTGCACAATGAATCTCTGATGTTGCATTTGGGTCAGCAAGCTTGTTAAGGGGACCAAACTGCGCAAATGCAATGCTAGCCGCGTATAATCCAGTTAACCCTACAATTGTACCTGCTAAAACAAAGATGACGGGCCATTTATATTTAGTCGCCAACAATGACGACGCGATGGGCATCATAATTGCCATACCGTGTTTGTGGGATGCAATTATAAAAATATGTCGTTTTATATAGTTCGTTCTCTTTATATCTAATATATTGCACCATACATTCTAGATAGTCAAAATTTTGAATCATATGTTCTAGAGAGTCAAAATTCTAGAGCATATAGCCACTACCATGTATTTGTAGTCAAATCCAATCAGTCAAACATAAGTTTTTTAATTCAGAATAATATGTTTGTTTAAAATACAAAAAACTATTATCATACGAGCAATAATGGAGGGCTATTCACCTTTAGCTGCCTGGTCATAAGATTTCCATTTTGATTTCATTAATTACTTTTACCGCGTCTTGAGAGACCCATCTTGGCGATTAGGTGACAAATTAGCTGACATTAATTCGATATCTTAATGCTTATACTGTCTTTCATAATTATAATTTAATTTTTTAATACATGCTGGTTAATCTTTTTATGCCGTATCGTTCCGTTTATGGATAACTAGGTACGGCAATATAGAAAACTAGTACCTTTTTCTTCCGGCAGCTTTTACCAGAGCTTTTGAATAACCGATGAGAGATAGAAGAGAGGCAAAACTATTTAGATTTTATTGTGTCAGCATGTGGATGAATCAATCTTCCAAAAGTGCGTGTTTAAGGATCTCTTAATTTCAAATAACTGATTTGAATCGAAAATAGTATCGCGAAACGTCAAGTAGTTATACAAACTTCGATAGGTTGAGTCACATAATAATTTCTTAATGATTAGTAAACTCTATAAACCAAATTCTATCACCGCCTAGACAAATAGAATTGAACAACAAAGAATCAATTTGATTAGAGTCGTATTTTATTTTTAAATATAAGCAAACACAGATTTGGATTGTTGAGAGTTCCAAAGACTAAACCATTGGAAGAAATTATCCGAATGAATAAAAAACAATTAATAGAGTACCTAAAGGATTCAGAAATCTCCTTACATCCAAAAGATTGCATAAAAGTTGTTCCGTTTCAACACGGAACGAGGGTACTTTTCTACCACAAAGGTGAAAAGAAGCCATACAAGACAAGAGTCTATCTTCCTAAAATTGATGATGCTGATCTGTTGTAGTTTATACATTGATATAGCTTGAAGTTTATATTATACACCTCTGTGAAGAGAACTAATTCCGCCATAGAAAGGATGGTGTTTATTGATAAAATCTGTGATTGGTTTAAACAAAGAAGCAGGTTCTGGACAGCGACGAGTGTAATTGCACTGGTCTCAATCCTAGTTTTGCAAAGTTTTTTGTCCACAGTGACGCAGGTCGATCAACACGTGAGACAGACAGCTGGCCTTCTCGTGATACCATTGTGGGTATTGTTTGTATTAGGTACGTTTTGGCGAGGTTCTGTACAAACTTTCTTGTCTCTTGCAGGAATGATCAATGTGTACACTGGCATGTTTTATGTTTATGGAAGGGCTTCCTCTTTTGATACTTTACCTCCCATTGTTACAAATAAATTGGGTGTTGGTGAGATTGTAGCAAGCTCTTCTGCGTCTTCTGTAGCTAACTTTTATTTTCTTGTTGGAATTCTAGCTTTAATGTTTTGTCTAGTAATATCTTTGAAACCTTCTCTATTTAAACCAAGAGGAACTAGATTTAGTCCATCATATCCCGTATGGACAGGAGAAAAAGAAGCAGAATTAGAATTTGGGAATAATGCGATTAGTCTAGTACCTGTCAGAGGATTGCTTAGCTTTAGTGAACGTCATCTAGTTGCAAAATACAAGTACGTAGTAGCAAGGATCGGGTCAAGGACTTACTTTGTATCTCCGGATGAGTGGATACCAGAAGGATCGGGAGTGGTTAGAGATGCAGAATCTGGGACAATCTTAGGAACACCAATAGTTCCTGATGGCTTCAATCTATCGTGAAAAAATAGAAAGGTTTCTAAAGAATAGTTGCTTTAGGTTTCAACTCACGCCATTTTCCACGAGCCCAGAATCCCCAATTCTGTTTGTCTTCAGAACGATAGTAACATTTCTCATAATATGCACAGGTTTGACATCTTTCTGATGGTTCCAGCGCCGGGACCACATTATTATTGAGCATGGTGTTAAGAATACGAGCTCTTCTTAGAGTTTCATTTAGCAATCTTTTACTTTTGGGAACTATAAATTCCATTTCGTTACCTTCTTTATCAAAATAAACCAACATTCCCTCTTCTTTATTGAAAAGGTACAGGCATGCATTCAGCCTAATGAAGTGTTCTGCAAAGGGCATTTCGGGCAACTCTCGTACATCTTTGAATATCATGACTACGTCATCTTCAACCCTGTCAGCACTTCCAACCAGTTTAAGGTTTGGCCCTGCTTCGATTTCACCTTCTGCAGGCCTAGCTAATCTTTTAAGGGATCCTTCTTGTATTATTTTTGAAATCATCTGCTTGTGTGTGCGTTCTGCAGGCTCTTTCCGATCATAGTATGCATTTCTTAGACATCCACTGACTTCATCTATGGAAATTTTACCTGCATCTGTTAACTGAGGATTAATATTTTCGAATACCTTTTCAATTACATCGTAAACATCTACCTTTGCAGGCGCATCGGTAGCGGCCCTATAATTTTCTATTCCTTCTTTGATCTTATCAGGCACCTTTAGTATTGTCTTTTTCTTTTGAACGACGGATTTTGCCGGTTCCATCAGTGTGTATTGAATAAGCTACTATAAAAATAATTATATCTTAAGGCGTTTTCAAATCCCTAATTTTTATGAGCTTTCTAGGCCATTGTAAATCTTATAATAAGAATTATTTTCTTCAGTCTCTGACATTTGACAGATCATCCTCGAGATCTCAGTCGATTTTTACTTGATGGATCCTACCATTTTCTGTTCTTGGAGCTACCTTAAACTGTTCTATCAAACCCAATGTTAAGGAGACTCGTAGTAAGTGTTTTAAAACTAACTCTTCAGCAATCCAACAATTTCATAAATTTAGGAAATTAAATGGTGCATCAGAGGTCCACCAAAACAAGAATGTAAAGGCACTGATTGCTTTTGAAAATTCTCTAGTTCCCAATAGCCCTTTTCTGGACATTAGCAGAACCGATCAGGTTATTTGATTTTTTAATACTAAGGTAAAGAGTATAGAACACTATTCTGAAAAGAGCGGCATCACTACATAAAATGACTATGTTCATACCATTAAGCATTATTTTGGTTACACAATTGTCAGAACTTCACATCAGGCACAATAGCTTCGATGACGGAATGAGAAGCTCCTCCATTCCTAAAGAGGAGAAAGACAAAGAGAATTAGTTCCTGTATAGGGACCGAACTTTTGGAAAGAGACGATATTCTTCTTATCACTAAATACCAATCCTACAAAGCAATGTTAAATTATGATTAACCAGCTAGACAAATAGTATTACCAGAAAGTGATACTAGAATTCACACATGAAAATAATGCTAATTTTGTTCGAAATATACAAAGCCTTTAATTATAAATATAAGTGAAGTTAGCATCCCGTTGGATGACATGAATATTAATTGGTTTGTTAACTTT
>VBPX01000080.1:5164-5654 GCA_005877075.1 Nitrososphaerota archaeon
CTTGGAGCAAGATTATAAAGTGGTGGCCAGACGACGAGATAAGAATGAGGTTCGTGGAAACTAATGATTCGTTTTTATTCGTACTTTACAATCAGTCTAGGATTTTAGACACTACGTGGGTTTTTCTAAAACATCTTAAGTCATCGACAAGTTACATGAGATTTAAAGATGATTGTATTGGTATAGCTAACTTGGGACTGGCCTTATACATACCTAAACATGATCTTTACGAACTAGAAATATTCAAATACAAGAAGAGAATTACCGACGTAAAGTTCCTTAGTAGTTCTGAAGCTTATCAGGATTTCATAGTGTTAAAATCCAAAGAGTTTCTCCCAAGCTTTGCGGAGAGATAAAAATCGCATATTTAATTATATCTAGTATTAACAAATTTAGTCTAAGCCATGAGCAGATTAAAAGTGTCAAAGGTATGCTTTAATGAGCTTCACCCACGGATCCCAATTCAAGCTGTAGAACATCATTGGTTGCC
>VBPX01000081.1 GCA_005877075.1 Nitrososphaerota archaeon
AATATTACTGCCCATGATTTTTTATGAAAGGGATAATAAAATAGCTGAAAATGTTATAGAATAGATTTATATCCTAAATATTTCTACAGCAATAGAGTAACTTGGGACAATTTATCATTCCTTTAGCCAGACAGGACAACTCATAGGTGGCTTATATATGTGCACATTGGATGATAAGAAATCACAAAAATTAAAATTTCTAAAACAGAGCTATCAAAATATACCGACCGTCGCAATTCCTGTTTTAATAGTTTCATTATTTTGTTTACTCTCTCTATCTTGGTCTAACTATAATGTAAATGCTCAAAACCAAACCATACCTAGTCAAAACCAAAACCAAACCATACCTAGTCAAAACCAAACCAGAGCAGGACCTTCGTTAACAGACCCGAATCTTAAAGTGGAGTTAGTGGTCGGTGAGTTAGATTTCCCTACGAGTATGGATTTTCTCGGAAAAGACGATATTCTAGTTCTGGAAAAAAATACGGGAAAAGTGTACATGATAGTTAATGGTAATGTTACTGGTCCTCTAGTCACTATTGACGTTGGATATAAAGATGAACGTGGATTATTGGGAATTGCGGTATCAGGAAATAAAAATTCAGATAAAAACAATACCTCTGTTTACCTTTATTATACTGAATGTTTAAAAAAACCTAGTGGAAAACATACTAAAAATTGTGGAAATTATATATATAGATATAAATTTGACGCCCAGAATAATAAACTCGTAGATCCCAAATTAATTCTGACTTTGCCTGCTTTACCAGGACCCAGTCACAATGGTGGCTCCATGGAATTAGATAAGGAAAAAAATCTTTATCTTACTACGGGAGATTTGCTAACTACTGAATTCAACCAAACAGGGAGTTTTGATACTAAAGCACAGAATTTTATAAATGGAAGTCCACCTGATGGTCGTGCAGGAATCCTAAGATTAACTCAAGATGGTAAGCCTGTCGGAAAGGGTATACTAGGCGATGAATATCCTCTTGATCTATACTATGCATATGGAATAAAAAACAGCTTTGGGATAGGATTTGATCCGGTAACTAATAACTTATGGGATACAGAAAATGGTCCTCAATTTGGAGATGAAATTAACCTAGTCAAACCAGGATTCAATAGTGGATGGGAAAAGGTTCAGGGGATTTGGAAGTTAAACCAGACAAGAGAAAAGGAATCAGTCTTTAAGGAATCGAATAAGGACGTAGCGTTCGTTGATTTTGATGGTAAGGGTAAGTATAGCGATCCTGAATTTGTGTGGGATAAACCGGTAGCGCCCACTGCCTTAATATTTTTAGATTCAGATAAACTCGGCCAGCAATATCAAAATGATATTTTTGTAGGCTCGGCAAAAAGAGGTTTAATATATCATTTTGATCTTAGTAAGAATAGAGAGGCGTTGGATCTATCTAACGATCTTGCTGACTTAGTATTCGATAAGAATGATGAATCTAGTAAAATGATATTTGGTGAAAATTTTGGTGTAATTACTGACTTAGAAGTTGGACCTGACGGTTATTTGTATATACTTTCTGGATTTCGGGGTACCGATGAAGGCTCAATTTACCGAGTTATTCCCAACTCAAAATAGTGCTACAATGGTCTTACGTTAAACCATGCGTGTTTATACCATGAAAAGTACTCAGTACCATAACTCATAATAGAATTTTGGTCTTAATATCTTATTGATTATTCTGAAAGTAATTATTATCTTATGCTGTATCCATAGCTGAATCAATCGGCTTGAATACTTGTATACCATAGTTTCCTGTATCCGCAACATATACATGTCCTGTTTTCAGATCGACTCCTATTCCTTCTGATAGAATAAACTGACTAGCTCCGTTACCCTGTGAACCAAATTTTGTGAGAAATGTTCCGTTAGTTTCAAACACTTGTATCCTGTTATTGTTTTTGTCGGTGACATATATGTTATCATTTCTATCAATTGATAGTCCGGCCGGTCCATTAAACTCACCATCTCCAGTTCCCTTTGATCCCCATTTTAAAATGAAGTTACCATCTTTAGTGAACTTGTGGATGCGATGATTCCCGAAATCAACGAGATAAACGTTATCTTTTGAATCGATAACAACACTTTCAGGCTTTGATAGCTGGCCGTCACTGGAACCCTCTTTTGACCATTTCATCAAAAATTTACTCTCACTTGTAAATTTCTGAATGTTTGCCAAATCTCTATCACTTACATACACATTTCCTTCCGAATCTACTGCAGGTACATGCGGATGAAGGAACTGCCCGTCTCCTTCTCCTTTGGTTCCCCATGCCGTAACAAAAGTGCCGTTACTTGTAAATTCTTGGATGCGAAAATTAAATTGATCAGTCAATTATATCTTGCCTGATGGTACAACAGTCATGGCTGAAACTTTATGCATTTGACTATTTTCCACACCATAAGTTCCCCACTTTGATATGTAATTGCCTTTAGCATCAAAGACTTGAATCCGATGGTTCGCATAATCAGCTACGTAAACACGGTCATTAAATGGATCAACATCGTTTTGTCCATCAAATCTTCCATTGCCTTTACCAAAAGATCAGCACACATTAACAAAGGTAAATCCTTTATCGATTCGATTGAGTTTTTTGATATTTCAAATGATTTATCAATCCTGTTGTATGTTTAATGGTAAATTATTTTTGTTCTGTTCCTGATCTGTTGCACTTTCAAGTATATTTTGTCTATTTTCCAAGTCATCAGTACTTACCAGTTTGGCGTTCTTATCTATGAAGATATCAACAAAATCATTTGCAGAGTTACCGTTACTATCCTTGGCGATAATTTCAAAAGTTAATTTATCATTATCTGTTTTTACTTGTGGAGCTTTGACTTCGAATGTTAAATTGGTGGTATTACCAGCAATTTGAGGAGCGATTTCAGATGCAATTGCCTGTGCGGATATACGCGCGTCCTCTGGATCGATTCGTTTACCTTCTGTTTGTTTCCATTCAAATGATAACTTTTCGTTACCAGAATCATGAATTGAAGTACCCTTAATCTTTACCAATGAACCTGCTGCGACTCTTTGATTATTTCCCGAGTCAATTATCAATTTGAGTAGACCATTATTATCAGTAGGTTTGTCGGTATTTACTCCTTGAATCTGATCCATGCCTGTTTCATTATTTACTACGTTATCCAGTAAGGATGATGATTCATTTGTAGTATTTTTGGAGACTGCTGTTACTTTATTGCCTGTTTTATTATTTTTTACGTTATCCAGTAAGGATGATGATTCATTTGTAGTATTTTTGGAGACTGTGAATTCAGACGGTTGTAATTGATTTGTCACATTTTGTGCTGAGGCAGATATACTGGTGGTTCTCTGTCCGATTATTACGCTAAATGAACGAGTAGCCTTATTTCCCGACTTGTCTGTTGCTACACAGGTTACATGGTTGGAACCTAATGGAAATAGACTTCCTGAAGGTGGGTTGCATGCTGTCATCGTATTACCATCAACAGTATCGGATGCATTTGTTTTGTATGACACTTTAGTTCCCTCTGGGTCAGTAGCTTGCTTGAGTATGCTATTTGGGAGCTTGAAAGTTGGAGGGGTGGTATCCTTTACTGTCACATTAAACATCGCATAACTAACAAGATTAGTATGAGGATCTTTGGCAGCACAAAGGACTATAGTACTTCCCATGGGAAATGCGCTTCCACTCCCAGGATTACAATAAACAGAAATCTTAGCTGCCGAAGAGCTTGTAGCATTTACTTGGAAATTTACCTGTGTCCAAGAAGGACCTTTCGCTGCAGCATTTACAAAAGGAGGTGCCTTGACCACAGGCGGTTGTGCATCTGTATTTGAAGCATCTTGAGAGAAGGAAATTTGGAACATTAGGAGATAATATGATAAGAAGAAAAGAGTTACGAAATAGCCAATGGAATTGCGTATTCTTATCATAAAGATTTGCAGAAAGAATGAGATGAATTAGCTCTTATATCTTTTATTCCTACTCTATTTTAAGAATATTGTAAATAATGTGATATTATATGATATTATTCGATGAGTTATTAACTAACTTATTCTGATAATCTTTAATTTGTTAAGTTTATCTTATAAAAATCTAAAAATTAAAAAATTTTAATGGTCAGCAGTAGATGGATCCATTATTGCAAGTTAAGAAAATCAAATTAAGGTACCATCTGATCTAAAGCGTTCATTCATCCGGATAGAATGGCTTAGGATTTTATGGTTTCCCAAAGTCCTATCACATTACCTTCTGAGTCAACAATTCTTGCGTAGTGTCCAAGTTTATCTACGCCCATCTTTTCTAATACAATTTTTGCTCCCAAACTTTGAGCTTTTTTCAGATAGTCATCTATGGATGACATGAACAATAATATCAGGAGGTTAACCTGGCGTACTTTGCTTCATCATTCCTGCATTTATTGCACCCGGTTGTTTTGGAATATGATTATCATCCACTTCAGTTGTGTTTATCATATAGTATTCGTTATTCGTTATCAGCTTGATTTATTTGCCAGCCGAATAACTCGCTGTAAAAGTTTGAGCACGCTGAAGATTATCTGCAGGTATCTCGAAATGAACTACTTTATCCATATTAGAAAAACACCTTTAATGTATTTAATGATTTTTAGCAATTGCAGCCACTCTATAGCGACAAGATCTAGAATCTAATAGTAGTTATTGTCTATGGTTATTCATCTTTCAAATAATGATTAGTAGATTAACAGAGCCAGATATTATTTAATTGTC
>VBPX01000082.1 GCA_005877075.1 Nitrososphaerota archaeon
TTGCTGTGGCACATTTATCACAATACTTCTCTATTATTATCACTCCTTCGGTACTGTACTTGACAATGTTGGTTGCTAGTTCTCCGCATCCTATACAAAACCTTGAATTCTTTTCTGCGTCTGATGTAAATGGCTCAATGCTTTTCAGCGTCTTTTCTAACAAATCATATCTTCTCTAATTATGTAGAAAGAATGTACATAATAAACTAGATGAAGTGTCATTCACGGTTTTAATCCATATTTCTTAATACCAGCTTACCATGAATAAATAGGTTTTTTGTATCTGTTTACTAAGATTTGGTAACAATATTATTCGGGTTCGGTGGGATTCAAACCGTCCATGTAGTAGGGTCCTGCTAATTAGTATTTAATTTTTTATAAAATTATTGATTTTACACTAATTAAGGCAAATATCACTAGTGGTGTTTATTAATTAGAACCTTCTGAGTTCTGTTGCAAACTCGGCTGATTTGACTGGGTGCTGCAAGTCGGGTCACTATTTGCTTATAATCTACCTTTCTTCTAAAACTCTCATGAATGATAGAAAAATCATTTTAGGAGTTATCATAATGATAACTCTTGGAACAACACTAGGCGCAACAGCTCCAATGTTATTGCAACAAGCTTATGCACTTAGAGAAAGTTTCCCTGAAGCGTTTAGTAACAAAGCACCTGTTGCCATATCAGGTGATAACATCTATGTTGCGTGGTGGACTAACAAAACAGGAAACGATGAAGTTATGTTCAGAGCATCTACCGACGCAGGAAAAACGTTCAGTGACAAAATCAACTTGAGCAATACCACTGATGCAGAATCACGGGATGCAGAAATAGCAGCTGATAGAATGAACGTCGTTGTTACATGGTGGGAACGTAATCAAACATCAAATGAGCCCGTTCTGAAAATTAGCACTGATGGTGGAAAGACCTTTGGACCAATGCTGAAACTTGCTACTAATGGAACTTTAGGGACCGGAGAAGCCAAGCCCTTGCTGCCGTAAAAACCTATTTTTTCGTTTTTTCCTTATTTCGAGGTAACACAATAAGACTAACGTGGGACTGTTGCTTTCAGTTCACATGATTACCAAAAGAAATCGAGGAAAGGCGAATGTCAATTTACAACCAAATTTAGGGACAGGTTTTGTCCTCCACTATGATTAACCAAATAGGTGGCTTTGCATTAATATACGGTGGTTTGGTTTGGGTGGGATTGCTGTAGGCGGAATTGTTGGATTGGATATTTTCTTTTTGCATCTATCTCAGGTGCTTCGATGAATCCCTGCAAGATCTTTAGCACCTGCGTTAATATCAGGAGATGTGAGCGATTTATGGCTATATTGCTCTACTCCATTTATTGGAACTTCATTTATTGCCTTTCTTCTGAGACGAATATTCAGATTCAGTTAATGAGTGCGTGTCTAGTAACAGGAGATGATTAACGACAAAATTCAAATTTTATTGAATCGAACTTGGTCTGAGTTTAGTTGTATTAAGCAACTGTAGGTCCGAGTGCGTTGGGTGAGGGACAGATTTGACGCTAATTTACGACCCAAGTACGTAAATGCCTATATCGTACTTTCGTGAAGACGTTATAATGATCTCAGGTAAAAAATTTGATTGTTAAGAAAAAACTCAGCTGTGGAGGATGAGAATATTGAGTTCTCCAACGATACCAAAAGCACTTTAATTACTACCTTAGTCTCATCAACTTATGGTCGAAGAAAGTAAAGGAAGCTTTAGCGGCAAAAGCTTTACCCTAGATAGTTTTCATTATGTGCCAAATCCTGAGGAGAAGGTAATAGCTAACGTTTCTGGTCAAAAGCCGTCAATCAAATTTTCTGCTGAAATAAAAGAGGTGGAATATACCAAACCAGCCACAGGTTCACCCCACTTCAACATTGTTTTAAACAATTTCGCACATACCTTCAATTCAATTACAAATTTTATTCAGGATAACTCGATTGAAAATATCGTGACGATTGTAACCCAGCAGGATATATCGGTCGAAAATAAAACCATATTACAATCTCAAATAAGAGCTTTTGAACAGGAATGTAAGAAAAGTGATCCAGATAGCTCTACACTTAGATCTATTCTTAATACTGTTTGTCCAATCGCAAAAGATGTCGGATTAATGCTCATTAAATATGGCTTGGATAATGGTATTTTAAAATTCTAGACAATGAAAATTGGATTAATATCCGATACTCATGATAACCTTCAGAATGTACGGAAAGCCGTCAGAGAATTTAATGATAATCATGTTGATGTTGTAATCCATGCGGGCGATTTTGTAAGTCCAATCGCTGTTGAGTCTCTTGCAGGTGTCAAACTTGTTGGCGTATTGGGAAACAATGATACAGATATTCCAGGACTAACATCAACTTTTAACAAAATACATGGAGAACTGAAAGGAGAGATTTTTGAATCAGTATACGATGGAATGAAGTTCGCTGTTTATCATGGCACTAATCTTGCAAAAAAAGACCAGTTAATCAAATCTGGAAAGTATGATGTTTTTATTTATGGACATACGCATAGAAAAGATAATAGATATATTGGAACTACAAGAGTTATCAATCCAGGCACGGCTAAAGGATGGTTTTTTGGACTTTTCGCGACTATAGCTGTATTTGATACCTCTAGTAGAAACTTAGAGTTTATCAATTTATGATATCTTCATATAGAATCCTAAAATTACGGCTTCAGTGATTCGGACAGAATAATCTGAAGTCTGATAGCTCGTTATCCCATTCGGTAATTATAGATGTGCATTTAACTATAGTTAAGGTGCAAAGTGTAGCCTATATTTCGCTATGCAATTTATGAGCCTCGAAAATTGAATAAGTGTGATTTATTTTATCTATAATTCCATTCATTTTATTTTCAATAATATTGCAAGTCTGAATTTTAGGATTCTTTATATTCTCTAAAACCCAATTTATCAATTCAATCCTTTTTTGAAGATCTCGTTTGTAGGTACTAACTTCTTTTTGCACTTCAAGCCATCTTTTAGATTCTTCAATTTCTTTTTGTAATGTTTGTTGTATGCTCATAGAATCAATTAGCAGTATGAGAATTTAATATATCAAGTGCTTTAGAGAGGGAGACTTGTGACAATAGATAATAGTCTCCCGCTAGCATCACTAGATAACAAATGACTGAGTATATTGACATGAAATGCGCTATATGTGGTTATGAATGGAAAATTACTGAAAAACGATATGCCCTTTACCCGTTTAAAATATGTGAAAATTGCGCATTGATAGGTCCGAACGAGCCCGCACATTTCGAGGTATCGAAGAGAAAGCCTGCACCATCCTTCCTAAAAGATAGAAAATCAATAATAGTATCAGAAAAAGAAATGCAGAGCTTATACACTGAATACTATAATGAGTTGGCGAATGTTTCCAAATACTTGAGAGAAAAATATGGCAAATAATCAAATACTACTTAATGTACCTACAAGTGCTAGCGTAATAAGCAAATCTTGCAAACGTGCGATTAATAAAGTCACTTCGGTATTTCTAGACATTGGATTTTTTCGATACGTGTTGTTATCTTAAACTGAGGTGTCAAGGTAATGAATACACATTGGATAAAATGTAAAAACGACCACTGCAGCAAACGATTAAGAATAGAGGCCAATAGCCTACCTGAACCAATATTATTCTGTAGTCAAACGTGTCTTAATTCATATCTCTTTCAGAGCGAGAAATTGGATCCAAATTTCAATTATGCTTTATTGAAATGGAGATTTAATGAGCTACAGCAAATTTGTCCCTAAGTGAACCACGCAATTCTTGAAGATAACCTTTAGTAGTCTAACAATATGAATATCTAAAAAATTTGCATCTATTCGTTCGCCTCATCCTCAAATGACCATTTCCGCTTAGTTAGATAACACCTATGACTTTTGAGATTTGTCGGTTCCATAAGATATCTGCTTATGTATAATGCGGGGTTCTATAAATGGAATTCTGAGATACCGGGTTCGGTTGGGAGCATGTGGAATTTCACACTAGTGCAATTAGAGAACTACTAGAGGTCCGGGTTCGGTGGGATTCGGACATCGCATGTATACGGGTTCTGTTACATATTATTTAGCTTTTTTGTTGTGATAAATATGAATCGCACAAGGTTAACATCTAGGTGTATCTAAGTCGATAATTTAATTTCCAAGTTTCCGTCTGCAGCAGGAATAACCATAGCACTAAAGTTAGCAAATACTGGTGTTATGGGAATAAATAATTGTGCGGCGATTTCAACTGATATTGTATAATTTCCAGATTCGCTGAATCGGAAGGACGGTAACATAACCCCATTAATTGAGTGAAAAAGAGGCTCTCCATACTTCGTAGACATCTTGAATAGTTCAATTCCATCTCTTTCGATAATAAATCTACATGACGCATTCTAATTTGCTTGTCTCCATTA
>VBPX01000083.1 GCA_005877075.1 Nitrososphaerota archaeon
GTTCCCCGAAAAATACGGAATCAAAGCAATACTGCTGGTTAGCAAGAAACTAGCTACTAGTAAGCTAGCTAGTATTGTACTACGCTTCATTAATCGCAATGTAAAGTATTCCACTATAAATATTATTCTAAGAGAAGAATAAAATATTTTAATTTAATTTATAATTCTGTTGAAATTATAAGTTCCCCAATATTAATTAGAATTTTTATATTAAAACTAATAATATTTATCTTACATATACTAGTTCGTACATCAGATGCCAATTTTACCTATTGATTCGGGGAGATATGGTAGTAATGAGATAAGAAAAATTTTTGAAGAAGAAAATAAACTCAGGTATGAACTTGATTTTGAAGCCGAGGTAGCATTATGTCAAGGTAAGCTCAATCTCATTCCTCTTAATGCTTCAAAAGAGATTTCAAAGGTAGCAAGATCAAATAAAATCACACTAAAGAAGATTAAGGAACTGGAATCAATTAGTGAGCATGATACAGCTTCAATTGTAGAAGCCATTAGTGAATATTGTTCACCTTCAACAAGACCTTGGATACATTATGGATTAACCAGTAATGACGTTGTAGATACCTCTACTTCAATGCAATTAAAAGACGCATTTAAAATAATTGAACCAAAAATTTCAAAGTTAATTTCATTATTGATTATGAAGGTAAAGAAATATAGTACGTTACCTTCTGTAGGAAGGACACATGGACAGCATGCAAGCATAATCTCATTTGGACTAAAATTTGCGATATGGATAAATGAACTTTCACATCATATAGAAAGAATAGAAGAGGGAAAAAAGAGATTTCTAGTATGTAAAACCTTGGGAGTAGTTGGAACAGGTTCGTTGATGGGATCAAAAGCATTGTACGTTCAAAATAATGTGGCGAATTCACTTGGACTTTATTCAATAGAAGCTGCCACACAGGTAATACCTAGAGAGAGATTGGCGGAAGTTCAATTTATTATTTCATTAATAGGATGTACATTAGATAAGATGGCAACGGAAATAAGAAATTTACAGAGAACTGAGATTGGTGAAGTTGAAGAACCTTTTAGAAATGGTCAGATGGGAAGTAGTGCTGTTCCAGTAAAAAGGAATCCTATTAAGAGTGAAAGAATATCGTCACTAGCAAGGATTCTTCGCTCCTTTTCAAATATCTCCCAAGAGAACATATCATTATGGCACGAAAGAGATCTATCAAATTCTGCCAATGAGAGATTTATTATTCCAATGGGTGTCATTCTTTTAGATGAAATGTTAAACAGTATGATTAAGGTAATTGAAGGATTGAGTGTAAATAGTCAAAAGATTTTAGATAACATACATATAACAAATGGAAGAATTTTTGCAGAATTCGTTCTTGAGGAGCTTGTTAAGAAAGGAATTTCTCGGATGAGCGCATATGATAACATACAACGCGTTGCTTTTAAAACCCTTGCAAATAATAAAGACTTTGAAGAAGCAATAATGCAGGATACTTCTATTGGAGCAAATTTAAACAAGAAGGAATTAAAAATGATATTTGATCCTAATACTCATTTAGCCGCATCCACAAAAATAATTAACAATGTGATAAAAAAAGCGCAACATATACGTAAAAATTACAAAATACGTTAAACGATTTTATTATAATTTTTGTGAATCAATTTTTTGTAATATTGATTTTGAATTTTTTAACTTTTGTTAAGATTTGTATCTAATTAATAGGAACTTATTGATCAATAGTATTAAATTATTTTTTCATGAAGTAATGCATTGCAAATTAATTTCAAGAAAACAAGTCTTGGTATTGATTGTAATATGATTTGGATCCTCTAATCAAGAAGATAGCTACAAACATTAACCAAAGACCACTCACAAAAGAAAACCTTAAACCTATAGCCACTCCTATTAGAAGAATGCAAATTGATATAATGATCCCTATCCTTATAGCAGCTTTTGTAGCCCTAAAGTAATCGTGCATATAGTAGGACAAAAAAGATCTCAATATTCTTCCCCCGTCAGATGGAAATATGGGTAGGAGATTGAATAGACCAATGGCGAGGTTAATCACTCCAGTATAGAATAAGATCCAGTCAATAGGGAAATTTTGTGAAATGAACACGCGATTTTGAAAAAATATGAACCAAAGCAGCAAGGAAATACCAGAAAGAATGAAACTTATTGATGGACCGCCAAATGCCATACGTATTTCTTTTTTAGGATCAGTTATTTCATTAGGAGTTAAAGCAATCCCTCCCAAGGCAAATAGTACAATCCTTTGAAATTTGATTCCATACTTACTTGCTACAAAGGAATGGCCAAGTTCATGAAGTAAAATGGAAAAAAGTGAAATAAATGCACATATAATTCCCATAATTATGTATGTCGATTGTACTAAACCTGGATAATTGTTTGGTAAAATCGTACTAGAAAGAGTCCATGTAATAAGAATAAAAGCTAAAGCAAAAGTGAAATGTATATGGATGGGTACCCGATCTATTCTTCCGACAAATATTGAATATTTGCATATCCAACTTTTTTTGTTAATGTCAGAGCATAATTTTTCAATCTTGTTATCATTCATTATGATCTCCAGTTTCTTAATTTGCAGTGTAGATTATCAGAGTATTTGATTTGACCTGATCTTACAGCATCCACTTACTTGAATTTATATCTCTTTAATTCTTTATATGATATATCAAGCATAATCTCGTTACCAATTCTACCTTCGATATGTGATCTTGGGATATTGTATTTTATACCGGAGGGTGAAGCCACTAAGATGAAACTGTCAGATTTCGCTTCTATAGAGCCTACTAATGATTTCTTTGCTCTAACTTTCTTTTCCAACACATTATCTAGATTCAAGTTTTCTTGTAACATCTATATCTGTAAGACTTTCGGGGAAGAAGAATATATGCCCTGATTAACAATGTTTCATCATATCTTAATATTTATATGCGCTGATTCTCAGTGGAGTTTGAAAGAGTTATAACAACTTTCTGCATTCATCGTAGTGTTGACATTCATTCTTACTTCATTATAAAACCTATCATTTGTCAGTTTTCCTACTATCTTTCACGAGCCATCTGATACTGATGCATACGTATCTTTGATTGACGATTTATTACTCTCCCTCAATTGTCGGATTTTCCATTCTCGTAAACCATCCCAACATCCCTTTTGATGAGATAGGTCTCAGCACATTCTAGGTTATTAAATATCTTAGCCGAAGAAAAGGAGGTGCTGGTTTGTTTATGAATATTGATTCAAGGAATAATGATCATGAAATTAGAACTATGTCACCAGTAATTATGATAACACTCCCTCATACTTATCGTAACTTTCCATCTACCTTTCAACCTACTCTCCGAATCTATTTTGACTTGAGTTGATTAATCCTCTGTTCTCACAGCATATTGTAAAATCAAATTGTCAAAGTAACGGTCGAAGTTACCATTAACTATAATATCGTCTGAATACAGCCCAAGAGCAATTACCCTTCCTCTTAGGTAATTTAGTTCATATGTTGCAACGACTACACTACCTGTTTTATTAGGGTTATCGCCAGGTATCGTTGCGTTATAATTTAGTAAAATTATATCTTTAGGATTTGTTATAAATTGTTCCTCATGAGGCAAATAGTCAAAAGGATTGTTACTAAATTTAGCAATATTACTGATATAGTTACTTCCAACCCATTGTGCTGTCTCATTTTTCCACCTTTCGTTTACACTTCCCCAAGCAGACTTGCCATTGAAGGCCCAGCTATGACCTTTAACAAGTGTTATCGTATCTGTATTAATATCGTATTTGACTTCAGCATAAAAGACATTACCGTCTAGAATAATCATCGTACCTCCACCTCCTACAAATTGCTTCAAGTTATGATATTCCCTATTGGTAACATATTCTTGATGACCTAGAATTATGACATCATAGGTATTGTTTCCATTTACTTGAAATATGGAGCCTGCATCAACATCCTGATCTGTTAGAAAGGCGATGTTTGATTCTGGTCTTATCCATTTTAGATTTCCAAGTAAATATAGCATAGCAAATCCTGATGCACGTAAAGAAGGCTCGTTGGTGACTTTACTGGAAAGCAAATTCAAGTCTGTTGTTATATTCACTCCTCGTGAAACATTAATGTACTTATTGTAAAATAGGTAGAAGGAGTGGTCATATGCTGCAGCAGTAAATGTAGGCATAACTACAGCAATCTTCACTTCTTTACCAAACTCTCCGGTATGAGAGTTGTTGTTTGGAGTAGATATTTCACTCTTGTTTTCAGAGAATATGTAGTTTTTATTTGTTGCCATGTATGGTTGTTTTCCAGGAATAGGTAGTGTTTCATTTGAGTTTCTCATGCTTTTTGTGATGGAGAGAGGAGAGCCGGTCAACGATGATGTATTGAGTATTGAATTATTTGTCCATGAATTCAAAGGTGCCGGTACGTGATATCCAGAACTGCCATTGGAAGTGACCTGTAGTTGAACCACAGCAAATGCAGAGTTTATACACAGTGATGAAAGCAGAATGAGGATCATAATCGGGGCGATCAGAAATTTTGGACAGATCCTTGGTACTTGTCTTAGCTTAGACATGCGTTCTAATCTTGTTTCTATATATCTTCAACACTCTATTTATTTATTTTACCTATGGTTCCCATTATTAATAATAATTAGCTTTAACGTAACACACTTCTATAAACTGTATTAAGATCTATCTCCCTTAAATGAACAGGAAACGTAAAAA
>VBPX01000084.1 GCA_005877075.1 Nitrososphaerota archaeon
AGACCTGATTTGAGAGAAGAAGCAAGAAAATTTGCCGGGATGTTGTATAAAACTTATCATCAAAAAATTGTTCCATTACCAGAGAATACTGTAGTTCTCCCTGCACACTTCAATGGAAGTTCAATCACCTTAAAACATGCGGTACCAATATCTGGTACAGTCGGTTCATTAAAGAAAAACATAATAATTCTCTCTATGCCCGAGGATGAATTTGTTCATTTAGTAACTGACACTTTACCATCAAGACCGATGAACTACAAAACAATCATAGACATCAACAAGAAAATCCTGCCATATGATGAGATAGAAATGCCTGATTTGGAGGCAGGTCCTAACTCCTGTGCTGTATCCTTGGAACCAAAATAATTCTTATGTCCATGTATTTTTTGTTTGAAGTAATATTTTTTGGAATTAATATTATTGCACCAAGATCTCTAGATTTCAATACATCCTTTATTGTGTCGAATTATTAGTAACGTTGACTAAATCGGATTTTTTTGTGCTGTTTGTTATCTTCAGATCCACATTAATATCATTAATGGTCTGAAGGCCCTTCTTCATTAAAACTTCATTCAGAAGATTTAAATCATATATGCCAGACAAGTCAGGTTTGGTTTTTCCAAGAAATCCTACATCAAAGGCGTCATTCGCAGACTTGAACAATGATTCTTTTAAGGGATCATATGTAATTTCCAGTCGAGAAAAAGCTGCCGAGAGCTGTTCATCCGGAATAGTCTGTCCTGTAAGCCTTTTCAATTCCGTATTGAAAGTCTTTAATGCTTCGGCTCTATGGGAATTTATCCATTGCGTCTCATTGACATGTGCTTCCAACATTTTCCTTACAACATCTGGATTTTCTTGAAGATACTGTGGATTAACAATTATGTTTGCGGTGACAAATTTATTATCTGGCCACAAAGTTCGTTCATCCAAAAAAAGTCTGCTATTACCTTCCTTTATCAGTTTTTCACCCCAAGGTTCAGGAACCCAAGCCCCATCGATCTCTTTCTTTAACATTAACGTCAATATATCTGCATTCTTAACTGGGAGTACCTCAACATTTCCACCTTTTTCCTTCGTCTTGTAACCATTGTCAAGTAAATATTTCCTTAATGCAACATCTTGGGTATTTCCAAGCTGCGGAGAAGCAAACTTCTTACCAGCGAAATCTTTTACTGAATTAATACCTGAATCACTTCTTACCACGAATACTGCGCCTCCGCTTGATACACCAGCAATTATTTTCACGCTTTTTCCTTCCGACACAACATAACCATTTATTGCCGGATTTGGACCTACATATGCAACATCTACCTGTTTTGCCAGAAGAGCTTCGATGGCTGATGGGCCTGCATTGAAAATGTAAGGCTTTATTTCGATATTGGTGCCCAATACCTTCTGATAATCCCCATTTCCTATACCGATTACTGCTTGTGCATGATTAATGTTAGGAAAGTATCCTATTCTAAGTACTTTTTTATCTTGCGAAAATCCATGATTTGAAATTGAAGGTTGTGCAACAATTCCTGCTGCAATTAGTAAACCTAATATTGAAACAAATAATCTTCTATTCATAACCTTATTTTTAATTTAGTATATTTGAGTGCTTTCAAATAAGCATTATTTTGACATACTCTCTACCTTGATGTGCTTTTATTATACAAGGGGATTGTTTGGAGTTCTAATTTTCTATTTAGCTTGGTTGTATTGTATTAATGCGATATGAACCATTTAAATCAGATAATAGGTTGATTCTCTTTTGTCTTCTGCCAGATATCAGAGATAATTTCATAGATCGTTTGGTTAACGGAGCCATTGAATTTTTCGTTCCATATTTTTGCTACATATTCCCCTGGTGAATTTCTATTTTCCAACCTTTTATCCAAGATATCGAGAAATCCAACGTTGATACCTAAATCAGACAAACCTTTGCGCGCAAAATCAAGCTGGCTTCTCATTGTATCTATAATATTAAAATGAGTCTTGGCGTTGTAGCCATATCGAACTGCTGCCATCCTTTCCTCTCTTAATATAGAGAGTGGTCTTAGCTCCCTTTCTTCATGTATAGCCCTGCTCAAATAACCAATAAAGAATTCTGCCATTGCCATTAAGCTTTTTGAGGTTGGTTGAACGGACATGATTCTAGTTTCTACACGATAAGAATCAGGTCTAAGAATCAGGTCCTATACGGATTCGGGCATCATCATGTCTCTCTTTCTCAAGCATGAAGTAATCTTTAGTATCATTTGGATCACGTGATGTAATGTAGTCTATGTAATTATCAACACCATCTAGGTATCTTGGAATTGCAGGGAATCCTGAATTTTGTTGTTCTGATTGATCGTACAAGTGGATTCTTGGTTCATGCAATGAGTATACTCGACCGGCAAACAGTCGGCTGTTAGCACCAAGTACAATTGCAGAAGATGTAATATTTAATATCTGATTGAACATGATTGCAGTATTCTTTGGATTTTTTCCCTGTAGATGAAGATGAAATCCCTGAATAGCTGTCGCAACATAAGCTGCTCTAAATTTGTCACCATCGATTTCAACATCTGGAATATTGTTTTGCCATGTTGCTAGTTTATTATATCGTGGCTTATCAGTAATTAGACCTTCTTTCATAATTTCAGGCGAAGGATTAGCACCCAAAAAGACAGGAATTACTTCTTTTTCCATGTATACTTTTTTTATAAATTTATCAAGATTTTCTATAAACTGTTCAAATACAATATTAAGATAGTCAAGATTGTTCATTCCTACCGGAGAGGTTTTATATTCAAATTGACAGTTACCATATTCGTAATCAATTTCATAAGTGGTTCCTTGAAGTTCTTTGATTAATGGTTCTGCACTGACGGGAATTCCTTTTTCGTCTAGTAAACATGCTTCAACCTCTACGCCAACCCTGAAAGTTTCATCAATTCTTTCGGCGTCACGATGAACTTGGCCTTTTAACTCTTGTACTTGTCTCTGTATGGAATCATTCAATTCAAAGGTATATCATGTTCCTTAAGGATTTAAGTTGAATTATGTGCGTCATTAATAGAATTTGCTTCAATTCCTATGTGGGATCTTGATTAAGGTATAGAAAGCTCTTATCCTTGAATTTTCTCTAAAGATTCGTCAAAGATTTTTATATCATGAGAAGTGATAACATTTATGAGATTTTTAGTAAGAGCACAAATACCTACTGATGCCGGTAATAAGATGGTGAAGAACCCGAAGTTTTTAGAAGAACTTGATGCCTATATCAAAAAAGTAAAGGCAGAAGCAGCATATTTCTTCGAAGCAGGTGGAGACAGGACATTTGTATTTATTGTTAACCTTGAAAGTGCTGACATGATACCAGCTACAGCTGAACCGTTATTTCAAGACATGGGAGCCAAGGTTGAATTTCATCCTGTAATGTTATTTGAGGATCTAAAAAAGGCACTTCAATGATAGAGCTAGAATTAGTCTCTTAGAAGTTGATTGAAAATAAATAGAGTATCGATGATGAAGGATGTACTTCTTTGTAGTTAGTCAGGTTATTCTGCTTGGCATTAACACTGTAACTTAATATTTGAAAATAAGAGTGGTATGTAATTAATAAGCCAAGGCGATGAATCTTTCTTTTGATTGGCTTTCAAGAGATGGAAAGCTGTTACTTTGTGCAAGAATTCTAAGGACTTTTGGCTATGGATTTCTTAGTGTTATAATAGCAATTTATCTAAGGCTTTTAGGTTTTGATGATATACAGATAGGTCTACTTTTGGGTTCTACACTCGTTAACAGTGTCATTTTTACACTATTTGCTAGCTTTTATGCCGACAGAATTGGCAGAAGGAAACTTCTTGTTATTTATGCTTCATTAATGTCAGTTTCTGGCGCAATATTCACATTTACTGACAATTATCTACTATTAGTATTAGCCGCATTTATAGGAACTATAAATGTGACTGGATCAGAAACTGGAGCCTTTCTTACAATAGAACAAGCAATATTACCACAAACAATTAAGGATAACAAAAAGAGGAATACAATGTTTGCTCTGTATAACATGGTAGGAACGTTTGCCATGTCTGCAGGGATTATACTTTCAGGTTTACCATCTCTTTTACAAGAACAATATTTTGGATCGAATCAAGTTGAATCTATAAAGATTCTTTTTCTTTTGTATAGCATACTTGGGTTAGTAGTTATGATTATTTACTTTATGATCTCAAAAGATATTGAAATTAAACTCAGTGTGAAGAGGACGGTAAAGCAAACTCTATCTCCAAGATCAAAACAGATTGTTGCCAAGCTTTCTACTCTTTTCGCAGTTGATTCATTTGCAGGAGGTTTTGTAATTCAAAG
>VBPX01000057.1 GCA_005877075.1 Nitrososphaerota archaeon
CGCATTTTTTGTGGGCTTATCGATTCTCACAATAGGAACCTCTATTTTGGCTTTGGAAAGCAAGGAGCTTATCTATGGAGGTATAGCTCTAGCAATTTCTATGCTGGGCATAGCAGGTTTCTTTCTAATTCTGGATTCTCCATTTGTAGCAATGTTCCAAATTACTGTTTATGTTGGTGCTGTAGCTGTACTAATCATATTTACAGTCATGCTGGTCAGAACACAAGATCTCTTTTCAGCGAAAGATGATAAAGGTAGAAAAGCAGGCGGTATTATGTTGATGCTCTTGACTATGGGTGGTATTGGTGCTATTTTCCTTGCCTCTGGAATCAACAATCCTATGTTTGGTAATCCAAAGTCAAATCCAATTGATATTGTTGAAATCGGTAAATCCATGCTTACATATTATTCACCTGCTCTAATAGTACTTGGACTAACATTAGCAGGTTCTGTCATAGGTGCGTTGGCACTAGCAAGGAGAGAGGGATTGGTAAAAGAAAATGAACCAACTAATTGACTTTGTATTAGTTTCAGTAGTACTGTTTTCGATTGGTATATATGGTCTTGTTGTCAAGCGAAACGCAATACGCATGATATTTTCAATTGAGATTATTGCAAATGCGGCCAATCTAAATCTTATCGCCTTTGCAAGAAATATACACAATGTACAGGGTCAGGTTTTTGCCCTCTTCTCTATAGCAATTGCTGCTGCTGAAGTAGCTGTGGCTTTGGGAATTATCATTATTGCTTATCGATTGTATAAGGAAATAGATGTACATGAATTTAGGAGTTTAAAGGGATAGTTAATTTAGCAAGTGTGATAATATATGGCAGATTCATATTACCTACTATTAGCAACATTCCTTCCATTAGTACTTTCTCCAGTTGCGTACGTTATAGCAAAAAAAAGGGGAACAAATGCTACTACTTGGTTCTCTTTTGGTGTGTTGGCCATTTCGACAACCTCACTATTTATTTCTTCACTTACCTTACAAGGTGGAAGATCGGCTTACATAGAATCTTATCCATGGAGCCAATTTGGAAATTTCGGATTAAGAATTGATGGGTTGAGTCTACCCTTTGCAATTATTATAAATATTCTATGCACTGTTCTAGCTCTTTATTCAAAACCATACATGTTACATAAGATTAAAGAATCCTTTCATGAGAACATTAGTGAATTTAAAAAAGATATCAAATCCGATTCAACGGATTTCAATCCTGGATCAGATACCATAGCAAATGAAGCTGGAACTCAAGTGACACTATCTAAGGCAAATGAGGAACAATATGTCAATCACCATATGGGACTTTATTTTGCTCTTTATTTGACTTTCTCAATGGGAATGCTTGGAACAGTCCTTGCTACAAATCTAATAGAATTTTATGTGTTCTTTGAATTAATGCTTGTCCCATCATTCTTTCTCATAGCATTTTATGGATACGGCGAAAGGCGAAGAATTGCGCTCATGTTTTTTTTCTGGACACACGTGGGAGCAGTAGTTTTGCTTTTGGGTCTCCTTGCTATGGGATTCTTTGCGGGAGGTTTCGATTATGATACAGTTAGGGCTAATGTAAGCAAGATTCCAAATGAGTGGCTAGTGCTAATAGTATTTGCTCTGGTAATTGGACTTGGTGTAAAATTAGCAGCCTTTATTCTGCATATATGGCTTCCCTATGCTCACTCTGAAGCACCTACTCCAGTGTCAGCCTTATTATCTCCAGCCATGATCGGAATTGGGGCTTATGGGTTACTGAGACTTTGGTTAGAATTACTAGTTGGCGATTATTCTCAATACAGCATTTACATCAATCTTTGGGGTCTGGCTACAATGATCTATGGTGGCGCCATGGCTATGATGCAAGACGATATCAAAAGGGTTCTGGCATATTCAAGTATAAGTCAGATGGGTTATATTTTATTTGGGATTGGTTCTGATAGCGTTCTTGGGGTAACGGGTGGTACACTTATGTATGTGAGTCATGGATTAGGAAAGGCTATACTCTTCATGATGGCTGGATCCATTATTCTGCAAACAGGAACAAGAAGTATGTCGAAGCTGGGAGGTCTTGCTGGGAAGATGCCTTATACAGCAGTAATATCGATGATTGGAGCACTCACAATTATGGGGATACCTCCAACTAGTGGTTTTATGTCTGAGTGGATTTTGTTTAACGGAGTTTTACAAACAGGGATAACTAATTCAGACATGCTTAGGATAGTAGCATTCGGTCTTGGAATACTTGCGACAGTGCTGTCTGCAGCATATATCTTGTGGATGTACAAGAGAATATTTTTTGGAAAAATTCCAGAACAATATGCAAATATCAGGGACTCCGATAGGTACGTTATTGTTACCATGGCAGTACTTGCTGCAATAACTTTGATTTTGGGGGTCTATCCAAACCCTCTACTAAATCCAATAACGGATTACGTGCAGAATATGTTTTCAAACGATAGCACTGTACATAAAATTAGTAACATACATACTGTTAATTTGATCCACCAAAATGATCAAAACAACACAGTAATGGTTGTTGGAGGAGGTTCATAATTATGAAGATCAACATGAGTGTCATTGTACATGAGAATATCAAAACTATTCAGAGTCTTTACAATTCTAATTGGAATTTGCTCGGTGGATTTCAAATTTGGAGAGATGAAATAAGATGACTGACATTCAAGGAATTATTGGATTTGAAGGTATGGGAATAAATGCTTGGATGGTATGGATTCTGCCCTTTATTGGAGCTTCATTGATCCCTGCAATAGCAAAGGCAGGAAACCGTGCACGGGATTATATCGCAGTCGGCTTTGCTTTATCTAGTGCAGTAGCGGCTGCAACACTATTGCCCCTCGGAATCGGAGGGGAGCAAGTTCATAGTCAGGTAAGTTGGATACCCATTTTAAAACTCCAAGCAGGAACATTGGCAGATCCTTTGTCTATTGTTATGGCTAATATCGTTGCATGGATCTCATTTCTGATCTTTATTTATTCAGTAGGATACATGCATGGCGATAAAAATCTCACAAGATACTGGTTTTTCATGCTTTTCTTTATTGGCTCTATGCAATTGATAGTTCTTTCTGATAATCTATTAATGCTATTCTTTGGTTGGGAAGGTGTTGGACTAGCTTCTTTTGCACTTATTGGTTTCTGGTATCATGACAAGAAAAAGGACTTTGTAGGAACTCCGGGCCATTATGCAGGAGGTATACAAATGTGGGCATCCCCCTCACACGCAGGACTTAAAGCATTCCTTATGACCAAAGCAGGCGATATCATGATGCTATCAGGAATGCTATTGATCTTTACATATGCGGGTACTTTTGGTTTTACTGAATTATTGCAAGATCAAAGCTGGGCTTTGGAGATGGCAAAGAGTAATTTGCTTGTTCCCGCTGCAGTTCTTATTTTTGGTGGGGCTATAGGAAAGTCTGCACAATTCCCACTAAATGAGTGGTTACTTGAGGCAATGACTGGACCAACACCAGTATCTGCACTTATTCATGCTGCAACAATGGTAAAAGCAGGTGTCTTTCTTGTTGCAAGAATTGGTCCTCTTTTCTTTGCAGTGGCGGCATTAAATTCCTCCCAATTTTTTGAGGTTGTCGCATGGGTGGGAGCAATAACAGCATTCTTACTTGCAACACAAGCTATGGTTAATCCCGAAATAAAGAAGGTTCTGGCATACTCTACTGGTTCTCAGATAGGACTAATGATGATGGGTTTGGGAATTGCTGGACTTTCTACATCATTCGTAGATGGTTTTACTGCTGGATTCTTTCATTTGATGAGTCATGCAATGTTTAAGGCATCATTGTTTATGGGTGCAGGCGCTGTGTTACACGCTGTTGGTTCCAGATTCATGACAGATATGGGTGGGCTTAGAAGTAAAATGAAGAAGACGTTCATATTTATGATGATGTCAGGTCTCTCCCTTGCTGCAGCTCCATTTATCACTTCTGGTTTTTGGAGTAAGGATGCTATCCTTGCTTCTGTTCTCGAATCGGGATATCATTACTCGTGGGTTCTCTTTGGTATTGCAGTGACAGTATCATTCATGACTGCCTTTTACACTTTTAGGATGCTCGGTATGACTTTCTTTGGAAATAAAAGTAAATTTGTACAAGAAACGGAACACCATCACCCTGTTCATGAAGTTGGAAGTGTAATGTGGATTCCATTTGCTATACTGGCAATTGCTAGCATTGCGGTAGGTTTAATTGGATTTGCATTTGAACATCAGCTCCATGAAATGTTCTCGGCATACCTCGCAAATACCTTTAATATCCATGCGCCTGTTCCCGGAGGAGAAGGGATCGAAGCTAAGAGCGGAGCCGAATTTTTGGATTTGCAAGGACTTAATCCAATTGCCGTCAGCGCCTCAGTTGGAGCATTTGCGTTAGGTGCGATTATTGGAGGAGTTGTATATATGGGAAGAGTCATAAATCCGGAGATTGTGTCACGAAATATCATATCAAGGGCAGTATGGAAATTCTTCTTCAATAGATGGTACCTTAATACTGCATTATACTGGGTAGCCGTTATAGGACCATTGGCTTTATATCGTATCGTTTGGAGATACTTTGAAAGTACAATAATTGATGGAATCAATCCTGGACTTCAGGGAACAATGACATATTTCTCAAAGGTAATAAAGGCTGGACAGACCGGAATTGCACAGACCTATCTTTATGTTTTCGCTGCAGGCATATTAATAATCGTCATGTTACTGTTTTTATAGGAGTAAAATAGAACATGGATTTTCTATCAACTCCATTATTAGTAACGGTAATACTAGGTTCAGTCGGGCTTGCTATTCCGATTATTGATTCATTAAAAAAGGAAAGGGGCTCTAATAACAAACTATACTGTGGCATATCAGTCGGTGCAATATTACTCATCATTGGTATCATTATTTTTAGAATAATATCTGGAGAACAGATCCCAACCATCGAATTTGGTAAGGGTATGCTTGCAGATGATATGTTTGGCTCTTTCTTCGCAATATCATTGTTGATTGTATCCATAATGGTAACTGCATCCTCATGGAATTTCATGAAAAATAAAAGTAATCCTGCGGCGTATTATTCCTTGATCCTAATATCTAGTATTGGAATGATCCTCATTGCCTATTCTACAGATCTTGTAATGCTTTTTGTTTCTTGGGAGCTCATGTCAATTCCCACATATGCATTGGCCGCATTTTCAAAACGCGATCCTATCTCAAATGAAGCAGCAATCAAATATTTCCTATTTGGCGCTCTTTCTTCAGCAATACTAGTACTTGCTATAGGATTAGTATACGGAATAACTGGAACCACAAATATTGGACAGGCAATAATTTCAATGGTAAACTTACAACAAGATCTTGTTCCTATCAGTTTGTTTGCTCTGGCATTATTCATAGCTGGGTTTGGATTTAAAATGGGTCTTGTTCCGTTTCATATGTGGCTTCCAGATGCATACGAGGGCGCACCGACAACAATCGGAGCGTTACTGGCTGCAGGTACAAAAAAGGCAGGTTTTGCTGCTGCAATTCGTGTAATAATTCTCGCTATTTTTGTATTACACCTTGAATGGTCTATGACTCTGGCGATAATAGCTATCTTTACGATGACGTTGGGTAATCTGGGAGCACTTATCCAAAAGAGCGTTCCTCGAATATTGGCTTATTCAAGCATCGCTCAGGCAGGGTATATAATGATAGGTCTTGCGTTGGCTCCTTATAATGATCAAGCTCTTGCTGGTTCTCTCTTCCATATTATTAATCACGCTGTTATGAAGGCTGCCGCTTTCATAGCAGTTGCCGCAGTAGCACTCACACTTACAAGTTATAGTATTGAAAAGTACAGAGGACTTGCAAAACGTATGCCTCTGACGGCAATAGCCTTATCAATATCATTGTTGGCATTGGCAGGAGTTCCGCCCCTTAATGGATTTTGGAGCAAGCTGGTACTATTTAGTGTGGCTATAAATACCGGACCGGAAGTTTGGTGGGGACCATATTTGGCAATTGCTGGGGTTCTTAATAGCGCACTCTCGCTTGGATACTATGCATGGATTATGAGAAAAATGTACATGGAAGATTCACCTGATACTTCTAAAGTCAAAGAACCAAGGGCAATAGTTGCAGTACTTATCTTTGCTATGATATTCATGGTAGGCTTTGGTATATGGCATGCGCCAATCCTACAATTTGCTACAAATTCGGTACCAAATCTATCACAGCTCACTGCCATACTACCTTCGATACCCTTAAAATAGAATATTACATTGAAAAGTTACAATAATCATGAGAATAAGTGGCAAGTCATAATTTAGGATCAGATAGTACTAGCAAGTCCTATTTTCGATTTATTTCCTTCATAATTTTTACCACTTTATCATCCGTAATTTCTTCAAAATTGTCATAAAATTGGGCAACAGAGGTAAAATTACTTGTTGCTGGTATCAATATCGTTACCACTTGATCTACTTCGTTTTTCAATAGTTCAACAGTCTCATTAGGGGCCACTGGTATCGATATCACAATTTTTTTCGGTTTCCTTTTTTTTATCCATCTTGCAGAAACCAAAAGTGTCGCCCCTGTGGCGGCCCCATCATCAACAAGTATAATTGCTTTATTTTTAATATTGTATTCAACGGGGTAAAGTCTATAAAGTAACGTTCTACGTCCAATTTCACGCAACTGGGCCATTTTTTCATTTTCTATATAATCTTCATGGACTTTCAAAGCTCGAACGACATATTCATTGAGATAAACTGTGTCCTTATCCATTATTGCTCCAATGCCAAGTTCTTTGTTGTTAGGGGCCCCCATTTTGCGAGGTATTACAATATCAAAATAATTTGCATACTTATTCTTATAAATCGTGTACGCCAGGATTACTCCGCCACGTGGAATTCCAAAAACTGCAATTTCTTTGGGAGATTCATCTAAAAGTTCTTTCTCAAGTTTAGATATGAGAAGACTTGCTGCATGTTCTCTGTCCTTAAATCTGGTGACTGAATTATTTTCTTTTGACATAGAAAATATGTGTTTATACACTAGGTATTTTCCTATAAGTCTTTTCAACAATATTCTAAATAATTGAATAGGTCGAATGTTATTATCTATTTTTATACTAAAATCCTATATAGAGTAACGTATTGAAATATAAAGCACGTCATTGTGATTATCTTACAATTGCGAATAAATTCAATAAGGTACAAGTTGAATTATAATCCTGCTAAATATGACTATAAAACTATGATGTATGTAAAGGAAGATATGAAATATGATAATTTCACAAAGGCCAAGGAACATCAATGGGAATGCGATAAATGCAAATGTACATTTTCAAAATATCCTGCTCTTAAAGAACACAAGACTGAAAAACATTCTTACTAAAATAGTTTCTCAATTTAACATAGTATTTAGTTAGAACAATTTCATGGGTTTAAGGTTTTAACATATAAGACAAGTATAATAACGATGAGAGTATCCATCTTTTTTATCCCTGATTGCTCAAGTATTATCCAATTACCTTTATCTTTTTATCTATCAAATAGGACTGGCGGGACAGTAACTTTTGATAATTTTCTCACATGTCATACTTCGATATGTATATTAGATTCGAAGTCAATGATTGTTGCAAGCCTTGGTTAGTATCTTAATCGCATCCGCACTGATTTCATTTTTTATCCTCGCATCTATAATACCTCATCTATTTGTTAATGCTCAACAAAAGTTTGCAGAAACCGAGTTTCAGGAAGAAGGAAAACCAAAAATTGTTGATTCAAAGCTGAACATTAAGACAATTGCAGAGGGATTAACAACTCCTACAACTATGGCTTTTGTAGGACAAAATGACATCTTGGTACTCGAAAAAGATACCGGTATGATTAAAAGAATAGTCAATGGCAAGGTACTTCCAAAACCTGTTCTTGATGTAAATGTGGCTAATTCCATTGAAAGATGCATGTGTGGAATAGCCGTATCAAAACATGGTTCAACTACATTTGTATTTGTTTACTATACTGAAATCAATGGAAAAGATGGTGAGGATAAATCCGGAAAACAACCCATAGGAAATAGAGTCTACAGGTATGAATTATCTGGCGACTCTTTAATTAATCCATTACTTTTGATGGATCTACCTGCTAATCCTGGACCACGACATAATGGAGGTAACATTATGATCGGACCTGACAATAATCTTTACGTTGGCATAGGCGATGTAGATGGTTCTTTTAAGGTGGTGTCAAGTACAGAGACCAAGACTCAAAATTACAGGAATGGCATTGATCCGGATGGAAGAGCAGGGATATTGAGGATTACCCAAGATGGTCAACCCACCGACAGACATGGCATTCTCGGTGATTCTATTCCATTGCGTTTGTACTATGCCTATGGGATTCGCAATACGTTTGGTATGGACTTCGATCCTGTGTCAGGTAATCTATGGGACACAGAAAATGGTCCCGGAAATGGAGATGAAATAAACTTGGTTGAACCTGGATTCAATAGCGGATGGCAACAAGTTCAGGGCATGGCATCATTGGAGAAAACTTTCAGCGAATCTGACTTGGAAGACTTTGATGGAAAAGGTCACTATAGTGATCCTGAATTAGTCTGGGTGAACACGGCTGGACCTACGGCCTTGAAATTTTTCAATTCTGCTAAACTTGGTACAAATTACGAAAACGATATGTTTGTAGGAGACGTTCATAATGGAAGAATTTATCATTTTGATCTTACTCAAGATAGAAAGGATATTATTCTTCCAACAGAGTTATCATCTAGAGTAATAGAAAAACCATCATCACCAGGAGTAAATAATATTGTATTTGGTGAGGGCTTTGGAGGCATTACTGATTTAGAAGTTGGTCCTGATGGATATTTGTATGTAGTCTCAATCGGATTGGGCAGTATATATCAGATCAGCTTGGCACCTTGATAGAATAATTTCAGAAAAATTCTAGGAAATAAATCAGTTAAAAGGGATTATTTTATTTTTCTACGAACAAAAGAAGAAAATAGACATACTCTAAAGATGGATTAATCCACCTTGTTGTCCAACATGCGGGGATTGCCCAACATATCTTCTTCTAAAGTGTCCAGAAGGTCTCTTCGAAAGCAATTCGATAAACCATGCTTCATGTTCTACTTCTTCTTGCATGATCCTTTGGGCGACATCATATGTGCGGGGATCTTTTCCTGCAGTCATATCGCATACTTCTCCCCATGAGCGTATTGCACATTGCTCTGCGCCAAGTAATACTTCGATTATAGAAGTAAGATTTTCCCAATTATCAGGAAGATATGCATCAGGACAACCTGCCTGATCTGCAAATTTTCTAATGTCCCTTGGTAGATTACCTCCAAGTTCATACAACCTTGGCACCATTGCTTCAAAATGATTTCTGTCTTCAATCCTTGCTTCTTCTACTATTTCTTTTATTCCTTCACCATCAAGTCCAGTACAATGCATCCTCAAAATTGTATAATAATAATATGTAGTAAATTCAGCACCAACGCCCTTGGTTATTAATTCCTTTAATTTTTCAACATCAACTCCGTTTTTCTTTATAACATCAATCGCAACTATATTTGGAACCTTTCCCTTTGTATCACTCATAACAAAAAAAATAGATAATATTCTATAAAAGTCTTATTATGGCCCTCTCCTTGAATAATGCCTATTGCACTATTTAATTTCTGAATAGGACGATTTTTGATTGATCTTTATGGTTAGAAGTAATTTTATATCACAAGATACCGTTAGCTTTCTATGTGTTTTATTGATAAAGACGGAAATATTCTTGTACCTAAAACAGTTAGGCCTGTAATGGATTATGAACCAACGATACTTGGAGAAAAAAAAGGGTCAAAAAAACAATATAGGCATGGAAACTTGCACATACGGGAATATGATAGTTTTTACAGCATTCATTATGACAAAATAGATCCTCGCATCGATCCTTTTGGGCACATATTGGTTGACGCCTCAAAATATTTATCTGGTCTTATCCTTCTTTCTGCTTTTTCTGACTTTCTTATAAGTAGAGATAAATGAAATAACTTGATTGTTAACTTGTTTGATTTGATTCTAGTATATTCTGGATCTTGTAAACCTGGTATTTTTTCCAATATTTTGACAGGGCGAAAAAGGAATTTTGATAGAAGATAGCAAAGAAATACTGGAATCTGCCATAGAGGGTGAAAACAAGAAACTTATCATTGATTTCAAAAAGCCTTCAATTTGGCTTATAGTCAGGACAATTTTGAAACTAATTCCAGTTATTATTTATCTTAGGAAGGACAGAAAGGAATGGGTCAAAAAAGAAGGCAGAAATGTCAATGAGGAAAAATTCAGAAAACATGCAGAAACCGCGTTAAAGACTTTTGTATCGCTTGGACCATCATACATAAAACTCGGTCAATGGTTGTCTTCAAGAGCAGATCTATTACCTCAACCATACTTGGATGTGCTAGAAAAACTTCAAGATGATGTTCAACCAGCCCCATTTTCAGACGTCAGACCAATTCTTGAAAAAGAGCTTGGAATGCCCGAAGATATTTTCGAACATTTTGACACTTCAGCAATTTCTGGCGCAAGTTTAGGTCAAGTATATCGTGCGAAGTACAAGGAAAGGGACGTAGTCGTAAAGATAAGCAGACCCAACATTGAAGAAACAATTGGGAAAAACATCTATATATTGAAAAAACTGCTTCCGATAGCCACCAGATTTATTGATGAAAATCTAAGATTTTCAGCTGAAGGCATGCTCTCTCAATTTATTGAAACAGTATATGAAGAAATGGATTACAAAATCGAAGCGAAAAATTTACTTGACATCAAAGATAATCTGAAAGAGGATAGATCGGTCATTATCCCAAAAGTTTATCTTGATAGAACTTCTCGACATGTGATTACACTAGAGTACCTGCCTGGGACAAAAATAACAGATATCAGAACACTGAATCAGCAAAACATTGATAGAGCAAAATTAGTGTATCGAATACATAGACTTTTTTTTAAAATGTTACTACGCCACAGCATATTTCACGCCGATCCACATCCTGGTAATATTTCAGTAAGTAACGACGGAAAAATAATACTTTATGATTTCGGAATGGTTGGAAGACTTGATGACGAAACAAGAAGAAGATTGGTTAGACTATATCTCGGTCTCGTGGATAAAGATTCGGTAAGAACTACAGATGTGTTGATAGAACTAGGAACACTTGAGCCTTCTGTTGACAGAAGACTAGTAGAAAAGGGCCTGGATCTAAGTATTCAATCACTGCATGGTAAAAAGGTAGATAGAATGGAGGTAAAAGCTCTTCAAGACTTGGCAAATAAAACTCTGAGTAGATTCCCTTTTCGTTTGCCTAAAAATCTTGCACTGTATATGCGAATGGCATCAATACTTGAAGGTATTTATCATCATCATCATGTAAGATTTCAATTTGTTCGGGTATTGGTAAACCTGCTTGAAGAAGAAGGATTAATTAAGGAAGCTTATATTGAAGAATTTAAGAGATACGTGGTCAGATTTGCAAAGGGTATAGAAGTATCGAGCGAACTTGCACCGATGATAAAACAATATTTGACTGACCAAAAAACAACTGGCAAAAGTAAAATGAATTCAAACGTTCTTCCCATTAGTATTATCTCGTCTTCCATTATTATTGGCTCAACACTACTCTTTCCTTATGAAAGGAATTTCTCGTGCCTAGGATTTGCTTTATCTGCTGTTTTACTGTTTGGAACTTTAATATTTAATAAAATCAATAAAAATAAGCAATATTAAAAATTTCATAGAATAAGAAATGTAATTTGATGTGAATTTTCTATTATCCAAGCTGTATTTTATGATAGTAACAAGAACTACACGTTGTGATTCTAATATTATTATTTGAAATATAAATCATTTTGATCGTAAGTCAACTCCTATATTCTATATGATTTTACTAGATCATTTTTACTAACTTTAGTATGTCACATCATTCAGTCAGATTTAATTGAAAAGAATGCAGAATCTATATACACAATAATCTTAGGATATCATCCATCCTAGTTCATATAAATCAAAACTTCTGTAAGAAGTCGATGAATCTAAGTTCAAAAGCTATACTGCTTCCGGCAATAGCATTATTGATCGGCGCAGTAACTAGTACAGGTTTCGCAAGCAGTGCGTACGCCGACGATCCAGAGGATAACAAAGTAAAGCAAGACATTGATCTGAAACACACAAACTCTTGTGACGAGAGAGGAAATGGAGATAATTCAGCAGATTGCTCCTTCAAAGATAACACAAATGTTGACAATATCAACGTCAAGGGTCAAGAGAATCATGTATATCAATCTGTTGATTCAAAACACAAGAATGATTGTGACGAGAGGGGTGACGGAGATAACAAGGCCAAATGCTCAGATGATTCGACTCTGAATATCGGAAAAATCAACATTGACTAGACCTTAAAATTACAAGTTAAGAGTAAGAACCAACCAATTCCCTATTTTATTTTTTTAATCTTCTATCTGCTAGTGCGTCTCTAATTTTGAACAAGGAAATAAAAGTAATTATCTTTATATCATATATTGAACATCCAGTTTACGTATGAAATTATTACACGGAAATCCTGGATTTGGTGTTCAGCTAACCGAAAAAGAGATAAGAAAATTTCTGTCAGATAGCAAGCTAAACCTTCATCTTGGAACCGTTGATGCAGAGCTATATCCAAACATCCATCCTACATGGTATATTTATGATGAATCTAAAGATACCATATTTGTTGAAACCAGTAAACATTCAAAAAAGATCAATAACTTAAAGAGGAACGATAAAATTTATTTTTGTGTAGATGATGGAAATCCACCATATAAAGGAATAAGAGGCAAAGGAAATGTTAGAATTTTGACCGATCCTGATGCAAATTTTCCAATCGCAAAGAAAATTATGTTAAAGTATCTAGGCAGTACCGATCATCCTATGGCAAAAACATTGCTTGAAAATGTAAGAAATGGAAATTCGGTCGTTTTGGAAATTATGCCAAAATATTACTCCACATGGGACTATAGCAGGAATAGTTAATTATATACTTGGGAATCTATTTTGTGATATTAATAGAGTTTTTTAAAAAAAGCAAAAATTTAAACAAATTTACCATTTTTAGTAATTAGTATTATTGTAGTCATTGTACTTTTTAATCTATTTATATCTGCAAATTAAAAACGATTAACTAAATATATTTTCTGAACCTTATTTGATTTCACAGTCACCAAACTCATGATCGCCGTCAAGCGGATTAAAAGTACCTATTGTGTCAACGCCAGGTCCACATCTAAAGTAGTCGCCACCAGGACCTCCTCTCAACGTGTCGTTACCGGGGCCGCCATACAGACGATCGTCACCTGGGCCGCCATCTATAACATCATTTCCCAAAGCGCCGTACAATATATCGTTCTCTGTTCCTCCAAATAATTTGTCACGGCCATCACCCCCATTCAATTCATCATTTCCCGGACCTCCATTCAGCGTATCAAATCCATCACCGCCTGATAGATAGTCATTGCCCTCCGATCCATTCAAAATGTCATTTCCCTGTTCACCTTGGATTACATCGTTACCTTGCAATCCATCCAAAATATCATTGCCATTATGTCCTCTAATGTCATCATCATTTACAGTTCCTTTGATATTATCGGTTCCTGGAGTGCCCTTAATGTCAATAGCCCATAAAATTGAAAAATTAGGTAATGTTAATAAAAATAATAAGATAAATGTTGCAAAGATTAATCTATTAATTCCTTTATTCATATTATTCCACTCAAATTGATCGATATGATATAAATGTCTATACTATACAAGGTATCTTCTATTATTTAGTGTTGGATCGGCAGGTAGGCAAGATCTTATATGATACTCCATGATCTCTTATTCTCATTGATTTTTAGTTTTATCAATTGTGCTTGATGAACGAGCTTTTTATCATCGGTATTTTTCTGTAGCGATTTTGTAAAATTGAAAAATAGTACATAATTTTATTAGGAATGTGATATATACTAAGTTAATTTATTTATATATAAATTGACAATTAGCCATGGCATGATTGCAAATCAAATGACTGTCGTGGGAATATCATTATGTTTATGGGGCTTGCTGATGTTAGAACCATTGAATTTGTATCCTTATTCGTCTTTGAGGAATTTGCCATTGCAAGCACTTGAAAACGATAAGTCCAAAACTAATGATGATTTGAAGACTTTAACAGCATCCAATTCTTCTGCTAATACCTCTGGTAAAACACCTGAATCGCGAGGTGTTGAGTTTACAATTTCATGCAGCGACTTTAAGAAATTATTTGACGCACTAATGGCACTAAACATTGACAATGAAGTCGCAAAAGGAAGCGTAAATCAGTCGACGCTAGATGATGTCGAAAATATCTTTAATACCTATGCTGGGAATTGTTCTCAACTTGATGAATACGAATTTGAATAGGTTCATAGTATCAAAATTATTGCCTTTACTACTGAAATTCTATTTTAAAACGCTCTTTTAAGATTCTTAAATTTCTTCATAAATACTATAGCTATAACCGAACCCATTGCAGCGGCCGTGATGGGAATGGTTAATGATGTTAATTCTGCCGAAACTGGTCCTGATACATTTAAGGGAAAGTCAAAAGTAAGTAGAGTATTAGAATCATTAGAACCCTCAGTGTCAAGATTGGCTAAAATATCAATACTAAAAAGAAAAACACCCGCTTTATTGAATATATAATAATAAGTGTAGTGTCCACTTGATAAAAGTATGGGATGTGTTTTTGTTAATTCCTTTTTTTCATCGGATATTCTCAACACAATAGGGGTATCTGTTATTGGATTGTTACTAACTGTTGTTATTCTTATGTTAACCTTGGTTTCTTTTCCCGAAATAGGAATTGAGGGCACAGTGTTGATTTGAATATCATAATCTCCAATACGTTGTCGCAAAGAATTACTTAATACATCTGCAAATATAAAATTGAATGAAAATAATGAATAGATGATAATTATGACAAATGAAAAAAAAATTAAGCTTTCCAAGTCTTTACTTCAGCATTATTCTTATTGGATACAAAGAATTTTATATTTTTAGAAGTCATTTTGAAAAATAATAGAGTAAAGGTTGTTAGTCAATTAAAACACCAGGCAGAACGCATAGTCATTTAACTATTGATTTTCATATGATTGGCATGTTTTTTTTGCTCTAAAGTGAACATTACCACTGTCAGAAACATAGATATTTCCAGAAGAATCAATTGCAATGTCATGTGGAATCAGGAATTGATCATCTCGACATCCAAGTGAGCCCCACTTTGTAATAAAATTACCCTGACTGTCAAATTTCTGGATTCGAACATTCCTTGTATCTACGACATACACATTGCCTGACTTATCAGTCACAATCCCATGATCTTCTATAAAGTGGCCGTTACCATACCCAAAAGCTCCCCACTTTGCAATAAAATTACCCTGACTGTCAAATTTTGCAACACGAGAATTGTTCCTGCCATCAGTAACATAAACAGAATCTTTTGAATCTATCGTTATATCATGTAAATGAACAAATCGCATACCTAGCGAATAAGAATTCCATCTAGTTAAGAATTTGCCATCATTATTGAATTTTTGAACTTGGGGATTATCCTGGTCAGTTGTATAAACATTGTCCTTTGAATCAACAGCAATTCCCCATGGCTTAATAAATTGACCATCTGCTCTTCCCTTGGATCCCCACATTGTAATGAATTTACCATCACTACTAAATTTCTGAATACGTTGGGCAGCGTAATCGGCAACAAAAACATCTCCTTTAGAATCTATGCCCATACTCTCAGGTTGTAAAAATTGTCCCGGACCTGTTCCTTTAGTTCCCCACATTGTAATGAATTTACCATTAATGTCGAATTTTTGTATGTTGCATTTTTCTGCATCACTCACATAGACATTACCGCTAGAGTCAACTGCAATTCCATGAGCATGCAAAAATTGTCCCGCACCTGTTCCTTTAGTACCCCAGGCAGAAATCAGAGTGCCATTACTATCAAATTTCTTAACATAATGAAATCCAGGAAGGTCATTTGTAATGGGACCTGTTCCATTAGAATTATTGGTCAAGGCAACATTACTAACATATTGAGATTGATCTTTGTTATCCTTGCAATTTAGACTCTTGGCATCTTCTGAACTTTGAGAATAAATTAAATGAAAATTTAAAAATGACAAGCTTGAAAATATAAGAGCTAACGATAGAATAATAGAAAACAGCTTCAAATTAATATCCAATTGTCTTAATCTAAAAATTTTCATAGTATGCTTACTTTTCCCCAGACTAAAGTCTTAACGTAAGACATTACTAAGGACTCCTTAATCACCAAATATAAATTTAAATCTAAATAAATGTGAAGTGGACGAGGCACAAAAAAGGATTTTATCCAGTACTATCCTTTTGCATCTGTCACGTGGGTTTCGTTCTTTGACGAATCATGGGATGGTTCTCCTCCATGAACCTCTCCTTCTCCATGGTGATCTCCCTCTTCTTGAACCAAGCCTAGCTTGAAAATGTCATTAAGTAAGGGTGTAATCTTTTCATCTACTATTTTGTCAATTTCATCAAACGGGCTTTTATTATCTATCTTTCCTTTTAATGAACTTAATGAATCTGCTAAATCAGTTGAATTAGCATTTGAATTTGGTTTAATTACATTATAGATGTCTATTGCTAGCAACACAGCTGCCTGCGAACTCTGATAATCAGCTTCGTCTACTATATTAGTAGTTTCATTTTTGTCTTTTTCTGTCGAATTTGAGATGGAGGTATTATTTTCATCCTGACTATCCATACCAAGGGAACTATTATAGTGTTCCAGACCTTCACTTACCAGATCATTTAGTACCAGGGCTTTGACTGTTACATTATTTAGTTGTTCTTTGTCTATCCTAGCACTCAAAACTTCAGACAATACATCACTGATATTGCTAACTTTGTCTTTCACTTCTGATTGTGAGGGTGATCCAGATTCAAAAGTTTTAATAAAATCTGTCAAGGTGTCATTAAGTTCCGTTGCAAGCCGAGGGTTTCTTTCAGTAATTTCTTTGGTATCATTTGTGGTTATATGTTCGGTCAAGTGTTCCGCATGCTCCTTTGCAACGGTAGCGTTAGACGATAGCTGTTTTTGTGCTAATTGATATTCTATTTTCATCATTTCAACTTTGGTCAAAAAAGAAGCACTCTCATCACCTGAAAAAGTGTGACCAAAAACGAAGTTGTTTAGATTCGAACCAAATGCAAGTAATAATACGATTCCTGGTAACGAAAAATTTAGTACTCTATTCATCCAATAATTTTATAATTCATGATAATAATAGTATTATGGTACATCAATCGAATCCAGATATCTACTTTAGCAGGTCTGTAAAGCATCATGAATCTGAACTCATCTATTCAATACTCGATGTTTTGCTATAAAGTATAATTTTAACCAGATTATTTATTTCTGGAGTATATGAAATATAAAAAACAGCAATTATCATTGCGATAATTATTATTCTTTTAATCGTCATCCTATACGGTGCCGATTACTATAAGCATGTTTTCAGGGAATGTTACCGGTGCTAATAACATTGTATTACCTTTAATTGGGTGAACTCATTACCGTATAATATCTCACTAAAATGAATATACGAATACACTAAGTATTCGTTTGAATATCTATTCCTAATTAAGACAAAGCTTATTGCAATTGCAATCAGATCTTGTTTTTTCGTCTTAGATACACTACAATGCAAGCTATTACAGCTAATGCAGGCATCGCATAATATATTATAAGCTCATCAGTAGGTATTATCTGATTTGGGTTTGTGGCTGATAGATCAAAATCAACAGAAATTGGAGTTTGAGAATATGTTGGATCACCATTTATTTTGATTAATAGTGATACCTGATAATCTCCAATTTCTTTAAATGTATATGGAAAGGTAATATCACTGAATTCATAAAACTTAAGCGGAAAATTTTGGACGATGGATCCATTTATTTTATTTTTATAATAAGTGAAGCAAAAATGTTATTGACATTATGATTATTCTTATCAAGAATACTAAAATTCAGTAAAGTTGAATTGTCACCAGCAAGAGGAAGAGCTGGATATGGCGCAAAAACTAATTGATAATTTCCAATATTCTTTGTTGCTCCAAAAAAGTGAGCGAAAATAAACTGTGGAGATTCATATTCATCAAAAAATACAATAGAAAACAAAATTAAAAGAAAAACTATTCTGCAGTAGACTATTTTTTGGAAAGATATCAAAAACAAGGTAATGTGCAAAAGGCATTTACATGAACTTGTTTTTAATTCATTCCTTTTACACTTTGAAACAACTTATTTTTGGGAGCCAAGTCCGCGACTAATCCGAGTGGTCTGTACTTAAGATGCTGACATTAATGGTGCCACAACTTGAGTTTAGGAATAAGTACAATATCACAATTTGAGTGATTATTATTATTTCAGATACACTGTTTGGGGACCTAATTTGGTACAATATTATGTACCAAAATGAGTTCTTAACTGTTACCATATTGGAAACTTATTCTATACGCCTTCCAGCATTCCTTTCTTGAACCGTAGTATGTTAAATAAATAGGCTGCCAAAACAATTCCCGCAATACTTATTCCAACTGCAGTTAACAATATTAAATAAGAACTATTCAAATTTCCTTGTAACCCACTAACGGATTTTTGAATTTCAGTAATTTCTGTCTGTGACATATTCAAATCATTTCTATTATTTTGAATATCGTTTGATAACTTGCTTATCGCATCCTGGACGTTTTCGTTCATGTTATTTGAATTAGCGGTATCAACAGTTTTGTCGGGAAAGGAAAGTGTGCCCTTTGATTCTACATCTTCGATCTTAAATTCGCCATCAACTTTTTGTCCCTTTACGTCACCTTGGAGTAATACAATATATGGCCCTATTCTAGTTGGAATTATCTTACCCTCATATCCACCATCCGTTGTCGGTGAAGGTTCAAAATCTAATTGTTTTGTTATTGTTCCGTATTTCACAGACAAAGAAAGATTCGCTAGTGCGTTAAGAACCGGTGTTTGGTTATTGCTACTTCCTTTACTTACCTGTAGAGTAATACTATTTAAATCAGAAACAAGTGGAGGTTCAGATAACCACCCAACTTCAATAGTGGTATTGCCAAAAGTTTTACTAGTATGTCCAAAGGAAACATTGAGGTAACTTGCAAAAACTAAGAATGATATAAAAAAGAATCCGACACCAACAACAACTTTCGTCTTTTCCATATAGGCTAAATTAGATCCTTATACACATTATATCCTTTGTCCTCTTATTTCGATTGTTGTACTAGAAAAAAAAGCAATAGTAAAATAATCAAATCAATATAGATTATTTTGAGAAGTATTGATTCTTAAATTTAGTTTCTATTATTTGGGATCTAATAGAAATTTACTTTTCTTTTCAATAACATGTTTGATGTTGGTATTAGGTTTTGGCTCGATACAGACCTCATTTGGACATGCATTTGTAATCAACAGTACTCCTGCTCAGTCAGCGGCTCTACCATCTTCTCCACAACAGGTAAATGTATTATTTAGTGAGCCAGTTGATTTACGCTACAGTCATTTGAAGGTCCTAGATTCAAATGGGAAGCAAGTTGATGATAAGGATGTTCATTATCTAAACAACGATGAATCCTCATTGACTGTTTCTGTACCATTATTAAAAGATGGAATTTATACAGTATCAACAAATGTTCTATCTCAAACTGATGGTCATGTAACAGATAATGCCTTTGTATTTGCTGTTGGACAAGCGATAATACCTTCAAATGTAGCAAGTATTGCAACATCATCAAAACTATATCTACCGGAAGCATTAGCTAGGTTCCCTACTCTTTTAGCACAAGTAATGATAGTAGGAGCCGCATTTGGAACTTTTTGGATGTGGGGGCCACTATCGAAAATTGCTTTTCTTACTGAATCCATTTCTCAAGTTAGGAGCAAGGTAAACAAAAGACTTGCAGTTTATTATGTAATTGCGTCAATAATATTGGTAGCCTCAAATTTTGCTATACTTTTTTTTCAGGCAATAGCAATTAACGGGAACATAATTGATGTACTTGGAACAAAATTTGGTACTATAGTAATCGAACGATCAATCATATCATTCATATTTCTTGGCCTGTCAATATTTGTATTAAGACAGTATAGGAAAAAACAATCGTACACATTTTCTAGAATGGAGAGCGTAGGTTTTTTAATAATAGGAATGCTTTTACTTGTTACAACAAGCTTGATTGGACACGGTGCATCTAATAAACAATTAGTTCCAATAATTATTGATTTCATACATAATTTAGTAGCTTCTCTTTGGATTGGTGGTACCTTTTATCTTGCTTTTGTCCTAATTCCAAAATTAAAAGAATCTCCAATAAATTGGCATTACAAATTAGCAACACTTTCAGTATGGATACCAAGATACAGTACATTTGCAGTAACAGCCCTAGGAATAATAATGGTTACAGGACCATTTTTACTATACATACTTGAAAATAATTTGAATTTGGTTATTGGTTCTCTATATGGTACCTTTTTAATCGCCAAGCTTACGATTGCGGGAATAATGGTTATTGTGGGAGGGTATAGCAATGTGTTTATTCATAAACAGGTGGTCGCTTCTCTGAGGATAGGGCAAGTTATAAAAAGCAAATCGCAAGACTCCAAAATTGCAAAGGAAGAATCAGAAAATGTAGGAAATGCAGGATCGATAATTTCTAAATTTGGAAGGGCACTTTTAATTGAAGCTTTCCTTGGAATTGCATTGCTAGTTAGCGTAGGTTTGTTGGTAAATACTGGGGTTCCAGCAAGCGAAATTCAAAATCAGGCGCAAACAGTAGGGGCGCAAACAGTAGGTCAAGTAAAAATCCAAAATCAAAATTTTGAAACAACTAGATTTCTAGATAATGATACCAAAGTTGAATTGTCAATATTACCCTTTGAAGTAGGAAATAATAATTTTAAAGTCTCATTTTCGGACATGAATGATGAACCTATTGATATAAGCTCGGCTGAAATAAAATACACACAAACTGAAAAATCGATTGGACCAATTACTGCAGAGCTAGAAAAACAGTCAAGAGGAATATACACTGTCAATGCATCGTTCGGAATACCGGGACTTTGGAATATGGAAGTACAAGCTGTCCCAGTAAAACAGAATATGTCAGGAATTGATGCCTCATTTGATAACTTGGTTGTAAAGCCAAACTTTGATCAGCTTAGATTCAATGTTACTAAATATCCTCTATCGAATACCACTATACAACCACTATACCCAATTTATGATAAAAGTAGAAATTACATCTGGTTTGGAGACACTATAATTGGCAGTGGTCGGCTTTTTGCATTTGATATAGGTAAAGAAAAATATATTGAACACAAAATTAATGGAACAAATATTATTACCTTAATGGCTCTGGATTCAAAAAATAATTTGTGGTATGTAGATCCCCTTACTAAAGTAATAGGATTTTATGATCCTGATAACAATACTAGTAAATTATACAATTTTCCAGGTGATGTTACTCCATCAGGTATTACAATAGATTCAAATGATAGTGTATGGATTACTTCACCAATCACAGGCGAGGTATTAAGATTTGATACTAATACAGGCAACAATAGCTTAAAACTACATCCTAAAGATAAAGACGCGCGTCCATTTGCAATAGTGTCAGATCCTGTCAACAATTTAATATGGACAAGTGATGAAGCAGGTAAATTAGTAAAAATCGATCCTAACACAAACTATTCTATGACTGAATATTCGCCAAAGGGTAACGATTCATTGTCAAGTCCTACTGCATTATTAATTGATAAAGTCAGCGGTCAAATTTATATTTCACAGCATGATGGTTACAAAATAACTGTTTTTGACCCTCTGACAAAGATATTTACTGACTTACCAGTAATAAATAAGGCAGGGCTTCCATTTGGAATGGCGTTTGACAAATATAGCAATTTGTGGGTAGCCGAACATACAATAAACAAGATTGCAGTAATGGACCCTCAAACCTCAAAGATTAGAGAAGTAACTGTTCCAACACCTTCACCTTTTATCCAATGGATTACTTCTGATTCAAACGGAAACATATGGTTCGCCGAACAACGTGGCAATTCAATTGGAATGATAGAACCAAGCGTAGGATCTATTGCTCAACAAAAAATTCAAGAAATCAATAAGAACAGTGTTCCAAACCCTAACTCCATTTTTGGATTAAATCTCAGTTACCAGAATTTCATTGCACCTGCTATATTAGTTGGGATTGTGGTTACTGCTTTTATGTATGCTAGAAGCATGACAGATCTTAAATTAAACATTTCAAAGGTAATGCAGAACCATAAATAAGGACGTGTCTGTCAGGTGTCCTCTTTTTGACCTTCAGCGACGTTAGTACGTTCGTGGTTGTACCATAATGTTCAATAACCTTGTGTGCTAAAATTATCTGTGTTTATTACAGACACCGATTCAGACTGTCCGACCGGAAATTTAGACCCGGCCCAGAACTGGCCGGTCCACTTGGTAAAATATGATAACTAACACAAGTTCATAAGTTGTTCATAAACAAAATAAAGAGGAAAAGAGCCAGATTCGATATATGTACCAATTAATTTAAATTCGAAACCAATGATATTCTTCTTGTGCAATTGCAAAGAAGATCTGGGGTATTGGATAATAAACTTAAATTTTTCGCGCTTACGACGGTTATAGTTTCTTCCTTGATAATACCATTAGTAGTACCTCATATTTTGCACCAATCAATGATATACCATATTGCTATTCATATAGTCAGCTTAGATATTTCGATTTTCCTTGGATTGGTGTCAATATTTGCGTTTGTAAAAAATAGCAATAAAAGAATGTTTTTTATGGCACTAGGGTTTGTAACACTTGCAATTGTAGAGGTAATTATGTTATTATCATCAACAGGTAACTTAAATAACGTTGTTTTACCTGCAGTTAATATTGAGTTACCACATATAGTACTACTAGTAATGATAACGCTGTTTGGTTTGGGGATTCTTAAGGCAAGGTGAGCTATAAGTTGGATTCAATCAATATGAATTCATCGAATATGTATTTGGTTAAGACACTGCCTAAATTACAGCAGGAGTTACTATTATGTATCGATGAAAATCCTGGAATCAGGTATAGAGAACTATTGAGATTGCTTAATTTTTCTAATGGAGTTTTGTCATTTCATGTTAATAGACTAGAAAAATTGGATCTTCTTAACGTAGAGAGACGAACCAGAATAACGAGGTTTTTTCCAAGAAATATTTCAAATGACATAATGGGGATTATAGGAAATTTGAGAAATCAAACTTCATATGAAATTATTAAATTACTTTATGATAGAGGACCAATCACTCAACAGGAAATAATAAAATACACAAGAAAGGCGGCGTCTACAGTTTCATGGAATATGAAAAAACTTTTAGAGGATAATATAGTCTACCTAAAAAATAGAAATAATATTTATGAGGATGATCACTATGCTGCTGACGGCAGGTTTCAATATAAAAGAGTAAACCTATATGACCTGTTAAACAGAAATTTAGTAAATGATCTTATTTATATGCCCAATAAATACATTGATGGTACAATAAATAATTATTCAGAAATTATGGATTCGCTATAAATAATCCATTTTGATGTATCGCTTGCAAAAATATTAATTCTTCATATAATGAAATAGATGCACAAAAGTATTATTCTATGAACAAAATATAATATTATATTTTTATGATTATATGCAATAAATAAATATGAAAAAGAATATCCTATACCATGGATCCCTTAGTTGAGAAACCTGAAAGAATAGCTTTTATCGCATACAATATTGGAATCTATGAATCAATTCAAAAATTTGCATCTTTGATTTTAAGTGGCAAAAGAAATAATAATATTGATACTAACAAAATCGCACAATTGCTGTCTGGAAATGATTTCACAAATTATTAATGTACTCATAAACACTAATCCAAAATCCTCCATAGAGAGAACTGATACCAATGAAGTGCGATATGTAATCAATCAACTAAAAGCATGTGGAGTTTCCTTACCGTAAATCGCTTGTTTGCCTATTTTTGGCTCGGTCAAGTTTATGAGTTACTTGGACTTGTTATTCATAAAAAAATTATGATTTTGACTGAAATGATTTTTTACATCTCATTAAGATTTTTCATAATGATAGCTTAGTCTTTTTTAAATATAATTCGGTGACTATGTAAATTATGGAATCATTTGGAATAATTGAAATGTTGGAATGGTATGTAGTGGGTTTTTCAGTGACATTGGGATCGCTCCAATTATTGTCAAAACTGAACATTTTGGGGAGGAGAGTAAGGAAAGCAGTGTATGTCAAACCATACGATCTCAGTACTTGACGACATTGAGAGGTCTTTATTCAAACATATAGATGCAATATGGATGCCTCAAAAAGGCTACTAAAATTATGTAGTGCGGAAGATGCCAAAATTACCAGATATCCTGATCGACCTCGATTAATGGATAATGGAGTACACCACTATTTTGTAGAGGTGACTAGCAAAGATGGGATTCAATATGGATTACAGGCGTTTGGGGAAGAAGCCATTGCACTATACAAAGAAACCATGAAGACTCTTGGAAAGAATATTCAATAATGAAAAAAAATTTTCACCTTTTTTTCTTACTTATCCTCATCTTTTGCCAAATTCAATGAAACAGAATTTATACAGTAACGTTTGTTGGTAGGCAGTGGACCATCGTCAAACACATGTCCAAGATGCGAACCACATTTCTTACACATGATTTCAATTCTCTTCATTCCGTAACTACTATCCACATGATATTCTACATTATCTTGATTTATCGGTGCGAAGAAACTTGGCCAACCAGTACCTGAATCAAACTTTGTATCTGATTTGAATAACTCATTTCCACAGCAAACGCATTTGTAAATTCCCTTATCTTTGGAGTAATAGTATTTTCCTGAAAAGGGCAATTCCGTTGCTTTTCTTCTACATACTTCATATTGCTCTGGTGTAAGTTTTTGCTTCCAATCTTTCTCTGTCATGCCTTGAAGTTCATTATCATTGTTATCAACCATACTCTATTTTTGTGAATATTGGTATAAAAAATAATTGCCTTTTAGGATTTCTCCATTATTTTTAATTGATATAATTATTGTGAAACGACATCGTTTTGTCAAGGATACGCTCATTTTGTTCAAATCATGTAAATTATATTTGTAAAAGAAAAAATCAATCGAGACATTTTATATCAGGGTTTCAGATCAAAAATTATGGGGCTGGTAGTTCAGGGGTACGAATGTTTGCTTCGCAAGCAAAAGGTCGTGGGTTCAAATCCCACCCAGTCCATAGTTTTATTCAAGACGTTCCAGATTGAATATTTTTACTTTAAGTTGATAGCAAGGATTAAGTTAAATAATTTCCCAAAAATGTAAGGAAGAATTAGTATACAGGCATGAAATAGTTTGTAAATGTAATAATGCGATATGTACTAATATGATCAATGATATCAAACAATACAATGAGCGTTGCATACGATTTTTCAAATAAAGTTGTATTAGTTACAGGAGGAACAGGTGCGTTGGGAAGGGCATTGGTTAATAAATTCATCAATTCAAGTGCTATAACTATTTCGTCTTATCGTGATGATAAAGAAGCCGAGAATCTGAAATCAGAGAATGTTAAAGTTGAGCTAATAAAAATGGATATCACTAATGAGGAACAGATACTAAAAACGATACCAACATTAGTTGAGAGATTTGGTACTGTTAACATTCTTGTCAATGTGGTCGGAGGATATTTGGGCGGCAAGAATATCACAGAACTTGGGCTAAGTGATTGGGAGACTATGATGAACCTGAACTTAAAATCTGCTTTTTTGATAACTAAGCATGTAATTCCAGTTATGAAATCCTCAGGAAATGGTGGAAAAATGGTTCATATATCATCCAGAACCGGATTAAAATCAGAAGGTTCTGATTCTGCGTACGCTGCGTCAAAGGCAGGACTGATAAGGTTTGTAGAATCAACTTCCCAGGAATTCAAAGAATATAATATTAATGTAAACTGTATATTGCCCAGCATAATTGACACCGGGGCCAATAGAAAGGCTATGCCAAAAGCAGACTTTAGCAAATGGCTATCTACTGATGATCTCGCTAATGTTGTTCTATTCCTTTGCTCTGCCGATAGCAAGGTAATAAATGGAGCTGCTATTCCTACCTATGGGTTGTCTTGAACAAATTTGGTATTCTCTTGTTAAAACGAATATTTCTAACAACGAAAACATCATGTTTTAGTGGAGATAAGTAACCTGATTACAAATCGATAATTTGTTCCTGAATTTTAACAAAGAAGGACACAAGTTACCAAAAATCTAAACATATTACATTTTTCAAGATAACATCAATTGTTCAAAGTTGATGCTTATCAAATTCTGCAGCTTTATCGTCCTACGAATCTAAGGTTATTCTCACTCAATCTGCATAAAACCCAACTATTTCGTTGTCTAGAGTATCATTCCCCTAAGGTTTTATTTCTTGCTGAAGTTTTGATTCAAAGCCTCTAAACACTGTCAACTCGTGGGTTAGACTAATCACTATTTAGTATAAGTGGTTTCCATTCATCCCACCAGCTGGCATTACTTTTTTGATATGTAAATAGAAATAACTGTCAAAAATATGCCTATTCCATCTATATTTTGAAATTAGTAAATTAGTTATTCAAGAATCTAGACTCAAATGATACATATCTCATAATATGTAATTCATTTATGGAAGAAAATAAAAAGTAATGAAAATAAAAAGTACCGTAATTCAGTGCTCAATCAATCAATATCCTTTATCCGAGCTTGCTTTATCCGAGCTTGCTTTATCCGAGCTTGCTTTATCAGATTCTCCGCTAGATTTGCTGAAATGATCCATTTGTACTTCTCCTGCTGATAACTGACCACGAATAGCTCCATTTGGATTATCTGCAGTGTGTACGTTTACATATGCACTTCCATTGTTTATTAGATTGGCCAGGTCCGAAATTTCCTTACCTTTTAGAGGGCCTTGCAGATCGCTACTTTGTATGTTTCCGGCAAACCATATTGCAGGATTGTCCTTATTTTTAGATGATTTTTCCTTTGATAGAGCCACTACTACATCACCATTCACACCTTGGGTTCCATTGTGAATGTGAGCACCTGTTATTTTCTCAAATCCAGTTGTATTTACGAAATACGATGCTTGTGAACTGTCGTTATTAAAGAGGATTTCAGCTGTCCCTGTTGCATTAGACTCAGTTGGTGGTACTTCGTCCTTTCCTGTAAGGTCTGCTTTGAATCCCTCACCTCCTTGTGCTTGTGCTTGAGCTTGGTTTGATGCAGAAATCGAGAATCCAAACAATGCCAATGAGATAGTTATTGCTGTCAGACAGATTGTTGCTAATTTACTACTTTTCATCAAGCTAGCTGACACAACATAGTATAAATAAGAATTGCTAGTCGGATAAAAATTCAATATTACTCCCGGGGCACATAATGGACGAGATAGTTTATGAAATGTATTTTTGTATTTGTTGATTATGAATCTTTCAGGGGGAATAAGTCACTGGTGGAAGATTATCCTGAGCGTAGTACGGATTCTGCTTTCCACTGGGTTTTAGATAACTGGCAGCTTTAACTCGACCCACGAAATGAATTGGTTTTTGATAATGTCAGTGTGTCATCACCTGAACATTCCTAATAAATTCTTCAAGATTCATGACCAATCCGTAGTAATTTCGGATGTTGTCAAGCGTGGAATTGTAGTGATCCAGGTTATTAGAGGCCGTAGCATCGGAGATGAGTACTATATCGTATCCATGATTGAATGCGTCTCGGAGAGAAGATTCAACACATATTGAAGTATCAATTCCAGAAAAAATTATTGAATCTATTCCAAGACTTCTTAACCAGACTTCAACTTCTGTGTCCTGAAAAACAGAATCTCTTCTCTTTATAACAATATGGTCTTCTAAAGCAGGCTTCAGTTCAACAACAATTTCAGCATCCCAACTTCCCCTAATACAAATGGGACGTTTCTTTATTCTCTCCTCTCTGGATTTTGGGAGTATACGGTGAGATCTAGTCAACAAGTCAATCCCAGATTCCTCTCTGACTGCCTGAGAATAAAAAATTGGTATCTTAAGCGTCCTACAAGCCGCAATAAGGCGTTTAAGATGTGGAACTACTTCTCTATATCTTGAAACGTTTAACCCCATCAAATCATACGATCCTCCCTTGCTTACAAATCCATTTTGCATATCAATCACTAACAGTGCGGGATTAATATCGTGGTTTCTTATTTTCACAAAGACAGATTATCTGGGGTATTATAAAATTATTTGATTATTTCGACAACATATGATCTGAAAACTCTATACTGTACAGTATCTAAATGTAAATAATGATCATTCAATAATTTTGGAGATTCCAACATTTACACGAAAGCAACGTGCTAGGTACTAATCTGTAGCTTGACGGAAGATTCAGTAAGCTCAAATGTACTATCTAAATCAAGTGTATTTTTTAATGTTGATTTAAGATAGCCATGAAGAAATTGGGAACCTTTTTTTCCAAGTCGATGTCTTATTACAATAATACGCTTTCCATTTTGATTCGTTTCATCATACGTTCCCAAAAATCCATATCGGCAGATTATTTTTTCAATATATTCCAAGACTGTTTCGAATGTTAATGTTTTTTTCCAAAATAGAATTGTATCACGCGGAATAATACCTCCAGACATAACTCCAAGACCATATATATCATCATCAGGGTAAGAATCAATAAATGACTTCAGCATTTCTCTGTTTACGACCACCAAATCAATTTTAGAAAGAAAACGGGTGAATTCTGAATAACGTTTGAGAATCATGTTTACTAAAGCGTTCACAGAAACACCCATCCTCTCGGACTCTTCATCCAGTATTTTTGATAACTCTGTGTCAACACGAAATGACCGTGTAGTGGATGTCGGCACAGTTTTGAATACATATCTCTCAAACTTAAACGTGTTGCTTTGCAACCAAGTGTGTTACACCGCAATATAATTAAGAAATATTTTGAATGTGTATACTTAGTTTTTATTAAGAAAAAATACGCTGCATTTGGTTATGAGTTCTGTATTGAATGAGTTCAAAAGAAATCAAGAAATAGATATAAGCAATGAAGGAAATTTGGAATGTGAACATTGTAAGAGTGGAAATACAATTTTTGACCATGCTACTGGAGAGAAAATTTGTAGTAGCTGCGGGATTGTTATTTCAGTAGAGAGGGAATACATTGATCCTACATTAAATAGTAATACCAATGTAAGTAACATGAATTTAGGTACTCCATCATCATTGGCCCATCATGATAGAAATCTATCTACCATGATTTCATACTCAAACGTAGACGCTGACGGAGTTGCAATAAGCGCAGATCAGCGATCCGCCATTCAGAGGATGAGACGCTGGAACAAGATTTCTAATAACAATAGAAGCTATCATAGAAATCTTAAGAATGCTTTTGCAATTCTCATAAGAATAAAGGACAAGCTTTCCTTAAGTGATACCATTGTGGAAAAATCAGCATACTATTACAGAAAGATATTGGACCAGAACCTGATAAAAGGAAGATCAATAAAGGGTTTTGTTGTTGCCTGTGTATACGCATCATGTAGAGAATTGAATATACCCAGGACTATTGAAGAAATTGCCGAGATATCTAATGCAGACAAGATTTTTGCTGGAAAATGTTATCGTCTACTAGTAAGAAGCCTCAAGATTCGACTCCCATCAATAGACTCTACATTTCATTTGGCAAGAATAGCTAATAATGCAAGGATCAGTGAGAAGACATTAAGACACGGCCTTCATATGATGTCTTTGATAAAAGATGATCCTATTTCCTTTGGAAAGGATCCATGTGCGATGGCAGTCGCAGTATTATATGGAGCATGTCTGGAAAAAGGTGAAAAGACAAGTCAATCTCGAATATCAATGGCAGGCAATGTAAGCGTAGTAACACTGAGAAAAAGATTTTTAGACATTAAAAAAATCTTTCCGGATATCCCGAGCGGACCCTACGATAAATGAGGTTGAACTGCTTATTTACAATTTAGAGGATTTCGCTTGGGCAGTGAATAAATTTTTGAACATTCCGATTCTTGGTTTCGTATAATGATATTCGGTTGTTGTTTATTTCAATGTGAATAGAACAGCACGATCACATTTGGACGCAATATTTTACTATGGTATCGACAAAGTAATATTATGCCTGTTACAACGGTAACGTACAAATGCCTAAAAAAGAAAAAAAACAATTCCGCATAATGATTGTTGAAGATGAACAAGATATCCTTTTGCTCTACAAAGATTACCTTTTAAGTAGAGGGCATAAAGTTGTAGCCACTTCCACCACTGCGAATGAAATCATATCAGATTATGATAGAATGCGACCTGATGTTGCAATAGTAGACTACAAGTTACCTAACAACAAGAATGGAATTGATGCCGCAGCTCAGATCTTGGATAAATATCCATCTGCAGCAATTCTCATAGTTACCGCGTATGAAACTGTAAAGAAAGAGATTGCAAAAATTTCCATATTTGACAATAAGCGTGTAGAAGTTTTGATAAAGCCTTTACGTCTTGCTCAACTGGAAAGTTCGATTCTCGATATTGTGAACAAAAACTAGTAGTAACATTCAATTTTTTTTGCGCGCTAAATCTTTTTAATTATTCTATTGGTTAGCAAGTTGAGTTCATCAGAGGTATCGATAAATGTACTTGATTTTCCAAATACGTTTTCAAATATCCTATCCAAGTATATTTGGATATGTGGAGAAGTAAGCCATAGATCTTTATTTCCATATTTAAATCCGTATCGTTGTGAACTTCCTAATAGTTCTCTATTCTCAAGATCTTCTAAATAACGGGACGAGATTCTACTTTCATCAAAATTGTTTTCTCTAGCTATCTCATCAATAACAAAATGTATGCCAGATCCGTGTTGGGCGGCTGCTTTGTTTCTGTATGCTATTTCCTTTGGAATGCCCAATTGCTCTGCTAACTTTCTGTGAACATGTTTTCCAAGCTGATCATTTGCTCCTTTAACATTTAGTCTTGGACTGATATTAAAAGCAGTTTTGATGACTTGTTTGTCCAAATAAGGCTCCCTCATTTCTATTCCATGTGCCATAGTAGTCTTATCCTCTCTTTCTAGTGTTTCCTTATACAGTAAGAAAAGATCTTCTATCATATGATCGCGTAGCGAAGAATATCCTTCACTTGCAACTATATTAGGATACCAAGAATAACCTCCAAAAATTTCATCTGCACCTTGGCCAGAGAGTACTACATTAACATGATCTTTTTTTGCCAAAGCCATAGCCGAATAGATAGGCAATGCAACTTCAACTTGTACTGCGTTTCTTTCTTCAATTGCATGTATTATTTTTGGTAACATTTCCTGAGTACTACGTTTCGTTATTGTGTTTACTTTAAGTGTCAATTGAAGCTCCTTTGCTACTTTATCTGCAAATAGAATATCCGAAGAGTCGGGTGTGCCCGCATTATAACAAATCACTTCCTTAACCATTTTCTTGGCTAGCCATGCAACTAGGACACTGTCTATTCCACCTGAAAATATGATTCCTATTCTATCAAGCCCCTCTGTACGCTTCTTCATAGAGAGCGTTAATGCTCTCTTATATGCTCTTATAGCCTCTTCAAAAGTGTTGTATCGAAAATTTTTCGTATTGGAATTCAGTGTCTTTGGGGGTTCTGCAATTCTATACTCTCTTAAATTACCCTTATTATTTATTATAACGGCATGACCCGGCATAACTCTCTTGACTGATTTATTTCCTCCTAATAGCCAAATTGCTTTTTGTTCAGAGGCAAATGTTACTTGTTGAGGATCCTCACTATAGTAAAGCTGTCTGACCCCCAATAAATCTCTAACAAGAGCTATTTCGCCTGTTTTGTTATCTTTTACCGCAATACTATATACTCCATCCAAAATTCTTGCCATCTTTCTTAATGCTTCAAGCAAGTTTCTTGATTGGGTTAACTTTTCTTCTAGTAAATGAAGTATGACTTCACTATCTGAACTACTCACAAAATCATGAACCTTCTGCAATCTATTTCTTATTTGTTTATAATTATATATCTCGCCGTTGTGTTCTAATGTTATTCTTCCATCACAGCTTGTGAAGGGTTGTCTTCCAAATTTACCCCCAACAATTGCCAGCCTAACATGACCTAGGCCAAATTTTCCATCGACATACGGCATTGATAGTTCAGACGACTCCAAACAATTTGGTTTATTTTGCCCGACCTGTATTGCAACACCATCAGGGCCACGGTTATGCATGCAGGATAACATCAGGATAAGATCTTCTGTAACCCCAAGGTTATTTTTATTTAAAATACCTGCTATTCCACACATTTTTTCCTCCAACTAACGTTATCAAATAGATTATAATTCAAAACTTGACCCCTTACTAATTATTCCCTCAACATGATTTATCAGTGTTATGTTTTCATTCAAGCTTTCCATTCCATCCATATATATAAGCTGTCTAAAGCCAAATATTAATCATTAATAAAGTGAGCGTCGATAACATTTTTTTACACAAATAATTCACAATTCAATCTGTGCACTTCAATATACACAATATTCATTAAAGTGTATTTTTATTCCAGTATATTACAAGATTAGATTGTATTAGTTAAAAAAAAGTTTATTTCGATACTTTAAGACAGTAAATATGTTCCTGATAAGTTCAGGCAAGAATATAATACCATAAATTGGAAACAAATATACTTCTATTTCATTGAAAAAATAAGATTGTTTGTATGGGTATTTTTTTAACAACCTGATTAGCTTGTCTAATTACTTGTTTTTTTTGCCGAGTTGTAAATTAATAGGGCCACATAATCATCTATTTGAAGAGTTTCGGCCAAGTTACTTATTGTTGAATTAAGTATTTTATCTATTGTAAAGCCACGAATTGTTAACATCTCCTTTATACCATCAGCAATACTCAAGTCATAAATATCATGTTTCTTTTCTTTACCCACTAATGATTGAGCCATTCAATGCTCAGTGTGCAACAAATTATTTATAGGTGTAGCATTTATGGGGCTGATACTTAGAACCCAATTTTAAAGCTAAGAATTTCTGAATATTTCATGATTTTAAAGTGCCAAGGTTTAAAGACCATGTGAGCATATAAAGAATATGCCTAGAGATAATTTCAGGCCTGCTGAAAAGCATTCTTCTATGCATTACAAAAATAACGGTCAAATTCTTAAACGAATCGTTGAACCAACCAAACTAACCCATTTAATCGCCTTTAATATAAAAGAAAATAACAATCTAATATCAGGAATTCTGACGATAGAATTCGATTATTATTCATCGGATGGTAGGATAAAATACAGTCATATACAATACAGTGATCCCAGACTAATAAAACATATAGAAGGGAACCCAATTGTAATGAAAAACATCGATTCCTATATAAGAAAAAATCTTTTGGAATCCGAATACGGGTTTAAACTCTAGCATTTTTTGCTATTTATTTAATATATTAATCTAGCCAACATATTTTTTCACAACGCGAACTAAATCATTTATCCTAATTGGCTTGTTGAAGAATTCATCAGAATGGATCTCCTTAAGCTGATTGCCTTCTATTTCAAATGCTGTCATTAAAATTGTTTTTATGTCAGAATCAATTTCTTGAACTTTTTTGATAAATTCTATGCCAGACATTGGTTTCATTCGAATATCTGATATCACCAAATTATAAGATTCGTGATTGTGCCTAAATTCTTTTAATGCTTCTTCGGGATTTGAAAATGCTCGAACACCAATACCATTCGTCTCTAAAACTTCGGTAAATAAGCTTATAATGTCTGCTTCATCATCTATCAACATTACAAGATTACGCTTCAACATAACTATTGAGAAATTCGCCCATAAAATACTTTATCGACATCTTAACAAAAATTTCCAATTGAATGTATTTTATTACTCAAATGGATTTACTTGAAAATTATTGATATAAAACACATTCCTAACTATTTGACTATTTGACCATCATAGTGCAGTTAATCAATTATAATGATTTTCTTATGTTTGTTTCAGGTAAGAATTTGAACTTCGCAATAAAATTTTATTTTCTAAGAAGGATTGGTAGACAAAATTTTTCTATTTTTTTCCCTTCTTTTGATTAATTGGTAGTGTAAAAGTAAAAGTTGCACCCTTTTCATCTCGATTATTATATGCCCATATTTTGCCTCCATGGCTATCTATAATGCTTTTTGAAATATATAGCCCCAAACCTGTCCCAGACTCTGATCTTGTTGCAAATTTTTCAAACAATCGTGAAACCATTTCCGGGCTTATGCCTGTTCCAGCATCTTTTATTTCTACAACAATAGACTCTTTATCACGTTCTTCACTATTAGCATCGATGTCAACTTGAGCATTATAGACTGTTATAGTAACAGTCCCATTATTGGTAAAATTAATCGCATTGGACAGCAGGTTATTAATAACCTGCTGTAGTCTTGCCTCATCTGCATAGATCGTGGTGGGAACGTTCTTTTTTGCTTCAAAAACTATCTTTACAGATTTCTCCAAAGCCTCCTTTTGATGATCCTCGATAACATTCTGTATTGTTTGATTTAGATCAAAATCCGATAAGGACAATTGCAAATTTTTACCTTCAATCCTGGACACATCAAGTATATCTTCTGTTAACTTTTCCAATCTCCTTGCATTCCTGATTATTTTATCAAAATATTGGTCAAAGTTTTTGAGACTTGAATGAATCATTTCCGAGTACCCAAGTACAGATTGAATTGGAGTTCTAAATTCATGAGCTGCTATATCTATAAATTCTTTCTGTACTTTATCATGATATGTAAGCCTTTTAGTAGTTTCTTGTAATTCTTTAGTCTGGATATATACTACCTTTCTTAATCTCCTGTTCCAATAAGTAATCACAAAAAAGATCCCAAGTGAACTTAATGCAATGATTGCCATAGCGGCTATACCAAAATTTCTCTGCTGCACTACAAGATCTTCTAGTGAGGAAGCTAGGGTGTGTGGTAAAATCAGTATCATTGTAAAATAGCGTATTCCATTTGATACAACAGGGGCGTAAGAAATTGTAAGATCTTTGCCCTCTGATACCACATCAGTTGAACCTGATTTCGGATTCAACACTGCAGATCTCATGACATCTATCATTGCTCTTTCTTTTCTGTTTTCAGGAAGCGATCGTTCTGTCAATGAGTTGAATTTTTTATCAAATATGTTAGCATCAACTAATCTAGGGATCCCAGTAGTGATCATCAGACCAGTTGAATCAACAAGTGATATGTTTGCTGAAGACAGAGGAGATATTTGGTTCTCTAAAAATCGATTTAAATTACTGGAGCTAATTCCAGCCAATATGGCACCCTTGAATTTTTCATTTGTATTATTACTATTAATTGGAATTTGATTCCGAGTATCAATAATGGGATAGATTATCAATATTCCCAACTGACCGTCTATCAATCTAAGTTTATTAATATAAGCTGGCGCTTGTGTATCTTTGACTCTAGCAAAGTAGAGCTGTGATGCGGTAGAAAATTCCCTAAATCTATCTTGCTTTGTATTATTCGTATATGAGCTTGACCAAATATTTGTTCCATTGCTATCCACCCAGTTGTAAAAGTCCACTATATTTTGGGTTGTGTTTTGAGCAACATTCAACAAGATTTTACCTAAATCTACCTGTTGATCTATTAAACCCGGAGACGATGAAAGTATTTTAAGGTTTGAAGTAACTACATCTAGCTTATTTCCAAGCAGACGCGATAGATCTGAAACCTTCACTAAAGTAGTATTTTGAATATTTTCTCTAGCAATATTTTGCACCTCATTTGAATTTTCCGTATAGTATTGGTATGTCAGTACAGAAAATATTATGGCAGCTACCACGATAGCAGAAATCATGATTACTATTCTTCTTTCCAAGGGTCGCTGTGACAATCACAAAGTAAATAGTTCTGACATCTTAAATATATTGCATAAATTTATTTAAAGGATAGCCACTCTGCACTTTGTACACAACTCTTTTATACAGTTTTACCAATCAGTAGGTAGATGCCCAATAGATGCGCATTGTGTAAAAAACAAATTAGCAATCCTGCAGAACGTATCATTTATGACGGGCATCCCTTTGATCGATCCATATGCGCGGATATTTTCAAAAAATTGAGATTCATTTACGGTTCGTCAATTGTAGATATAATTGAATCATAAACTAACCTAGTTAAACAACAACGTTTCCAATGTTGCATACTAGGAGTAAAAAAAATCTACATTAGTACAGATTAGATAATAATACACAGATAAATTGATAAATCTGGTTTGCTGTGTTTTAGAGGAATTTTCATTATTAAATTAGCTTTCCTCTTTTTATTAATTGCAGATAAATGCACCTTCCATCGGCAGAAGTGATTTTTAAATATTATGTATGTGTAATAAATGTGATGTTCTTTGGGTAATAATAGAAAAGATTCGTCAAATTATGATAATATTGTAAGCCTAAGGGTAGCGGAGGCAGAACAAACAGATGTGGGAAGAAAGATTGCTAGATTAGATCCAGAAATTGCTCATAAACTGAAGTTATCTGCAGGTGACGCACTGGAAATTTCTTCTATGGGAAAAAAAACAACTGTTCTAAGCTGGCCTGCTAGAGAAAAAGATAGTGGGAAGGGTCTTGTAAGGATTGACGGTTATCTTAGAAACAAACTGGATGTAGGAATTAATGACTCTGTTGAAATAAAGAAGGTTGAATCAAAAAGTGCGCACAATGTAAGGCTCGCACCCACAGAACCTCTTCGAATTGTGGGGGCCGAGTCATATCTAAAAGAGTATCTCTTAGGCAGTCTGCTAAGTACAGGGGATATTCTTCCTTTGAGTATAATGGGACAAAGGGTAGACCTTGTGGTTATTTCTACAAAACCGTCAGGTCCGGTTTTGATTGAGGACTCTACTGAATTAACTGTCTCAGAAGAAAGTCAAAAAGCGGTACAAGTTGCAAAGGAAGGTGGAACTCCGTCAATATCATATGAAGACATTGGTGGAATAAAAAACGCAGTTTCACGCTTAAGGGAAATGATAGAGCTTCCTCTGAGACATCCTGAGCTTTTTAAGAGGTTGGGGGTTGAAGCGCCAAAAGGAGTCTTATTGCACGGGCCTCCTGGCACAGGTAAGACATTGCTTGCAAAAGCTGTGGCACATGAGACTAACGCAAATTTCTATACAATTGGAGGTCCTGAGATAATGAGTAAATACTACGGTGAATCTGAAGAGAGATTAAGGGAGATATTTAAGAACGCTGAAGAAAAAGCACCTGCAATAATTTTTATAGATGAAATTGATTCGATTGCCCCAAAAAGAGAGGAAGTCTCCGGGGAGGTAGAAAGGAGGGTTGTAGCCCAGCTTTTATCATTGATGGATGGAATGTCATCAAGGGGCAAGGTAGTTGTAATAGGGGCTACAAACAGAGTAAATGCAATAGATCCTGCGCTCAGAAGGCCAGGTAGGTTCGATAGGGAAATTGAGATTGGTGTACCCGACAAAGAAGGGCGATTGGAAATTCTACAGATACATACCAGAGGAATGCCTTTGGAGAAAGATGTAGACCTTGGAATTATTGCTGACATGTCACATGGATTTGTTGGAGCCGACTTGCAAGCCGTTGCAAAGGAAGCTGCGATAAGGGCTCTTAGAAAGGTGTTGCCTGAAATTGATCTTACTGCAGAAAATATCCCATCTGACACATTGAAGAAAATTGTAGTTACAATGGATGACTTTCTGAATGTAATAAAGGAAATAGAACCTTCGGCACTTCGTGAAGTTTTTGTTGAAGTCCCAAATGTAAATTGGAATGACATTGGAGGACTTGCAGATGTAAAACAGGAACTTCAAGAAGCGGTGGAATGGCCACTAAAATATCACGGATTATTTGTACATTCTGACGCAATACCGCCTAAAGGCATACTTTTGTATGGGCCGCCCGGCACGGGTAAAACTTTGATAGCAAAGGCAGCGGCTCATGAGAGCGAAGCGAATTTTATTAGCATAAAAGGTCCAGAATTGCTCTCAAAATGGGTAGGAGAATCAGAAAAGGGCGTTCGTGAGATTTTTAGAAAAGCAAGACAGGCAGCTCCTTGTATAGTATTTTTTGATGAAGTTGACGCCATTGCTCCGACAAGGGGAGCTCTCGGAAGCGATTCACATGTTACTGAAAGGGTTATCAGTCAATTGCTTACTGAGCTTGATGGACTGGAAGTATTATCCAACGTAATTATTATTGCAGCTACAAACCGACCTGACATAATTGATGCTGCGTTACTGAGACCAGGAAGATTTGACAGGTTACTTTATGTCCCTCCGCCAGATAAAGAATCAAGAATTCAAATTTTTAAAATACATACTTCAAAAAAACCTCTAGCCGCCGATATCAATATTGAAGCACTTGCAGGTCATACTGAAGGCTATACTGGGGCCGACATTGCCGCCCTTGCATCTGCAGCAGTAATGCTTGCCCTTAGAGAACATATCGAAAAATATAAAGATCCAAAAAAAGCAGACGAGGCAAAAGACGAGCTAAAGATACATATGAAAAATTTTGAAGAAGCAATGAAGAAAATCCGTCCATTATCAAAACATGAAATAGAAAGCTACAAAAACATAGCCGAACAATTTGGCAAGCCCAACATGACAAAAGAAGTAATAGATAAAGAAACGGCCATAAAATAATCGTTGGATTGTCACGGGTTAGGTTAAATTCCCTAAATGATTCATCGATACTTAATATCCGGGTCACATAATTGGTACTAAAACCATGTTCAGGCAAAAAAGTGAATTAAAGTCTACGATGATATATCGTTTAAGTTAAATCTTTTTTTCCAAACTTCAAGTGATTATAAACCGTTGATTACACTGCAGATTGAAACAGTGAGCATGTTATCACGTCACATAAATTAATATTTTAGGTCAGTTCTGGCTTTATTTGATAATTAATGATGAAATCATTTCCATAAGAATTCTAGATGCATGATTAGCTGTATTTTGATTAAGATCGTAATCAGGTGACAGTTCCACAATATCCATTCCAACTATTGGTAGATTTTCAGTGATTTTTTTTATCATGTATATTAAATCCAGAGGTAAAAGTCCACCCGGAGCAGGAACAGAAACTCCAGGAGCTACACCAGGATCCATACAATCCAAGTCAATAGAAAGGTACACTCTACTTTTACTTTCTTTACATTTTGAAATAATTTTCTTGACAATAGAGTTTAAACCTACTTCAAGGATATCTAATGGAGTAATGATTTCCAATTTTTGCTTTGATGCGTTTTCTAATTCTTCTGACTCTGCAGCTCGAGTCCCTACGAGAACACTCTTTGTAAATTTGATATAATCGGACGAATCTGTGATTACGGATCCATAATAGTTTCTTGTTGAGGAAACGAAATCTGGATGTGCATCAAAATATAATAGAGAAATTTTCGAGTCACATGCATCGTAAACTGCCTGGAGAATAATCGTAGTGATTGAATGGTCTCCACCTATAATTATCGGGATTTTTTTAGCACTTACTATATCAAATACTAACCTGTAAAGATCGTCTCTAGTAACGTTACCAAAGTCCAATATTTTCTTATTCTCAAGTGTTCCACTCATCGGACAAATAGGAATTATTTTACCATCTCTTTCAAAAAATTCGTAGTAATTTGATGCAGTCCTTAAACTATCAGGACCTTTGCTTGCACCTT
>VBPX01000085.1 GCA_005877075.1 Nitrososphaerota archaeon
AGATATAGACGACTTAACTGGCATTAAATTAAACGTCACACTCGTACGTAAAGTCGTGAATAACGAATCAGTAATACATATTAAATCATTCGAGAATCCTTATTCGTATTTGCTTTGATTTCAGCAATTAGCGGAATGATTTTGGCCTTTCTTCTAGCTGCCGTCTTCACTAGCGCTACTTCATTTTCGTATGCATCAACAGGTCAATTTACTAGTAGCCAACCCATCAATGGGGTTGTCATGAAAGGAGCTTTTGTCAATATGAAACACGATGACAACGGTTCGCCTTCAGCTCCCCAGAATTACATTGAGGATAGCTTAAAAATGATTTCTAGAGCGGGTTTGGATCATGCTAGATTCGTGTTCTATTGGGAAGCATATGAAAAGGATCCCCAGGCTTTCATAAAGGAAATAAAATCAGTAGCCCATGCAGCAGATAAGTACGGAGTGAAAATCATTTACGACAATCATCAATGGCACACTTCTTCATGGCTTGAAGACGAAGGAACAGGCTTTCCTTGGTCTCTATTTCAAGGCAATTCAAAATATTCCAGAGGTGGTGGCGGTAATACTCCTGATAAAGCAGCACAAGTCTTTTGGGGGGACTGGTGGGACAGATCGGTGAAAGATAAGCAAGGAAAAGATGGCTGGACACTAATGGCAAAATTTCTCAAGAAAATAGTATTGGCAGTCGATAACCATTCAAGTACTTTAGGGTACGAGATCCTAAGCGAGCCTCACGTTGACAATAAAGATCAATGGTCTAAAATAGGCCAATTTAATAGTTTCATTACTGCAGAGTTGAGAAATACCACCAGTAAAACGATAATCTACAGCATGAATGTTCCAATTGACTTGAATAGCCCCATTAAAATCTCACCAGAAAACTTGGCAAAAATGGCGCCTTCATATAAGGAGAATATCGCTTTCAAAATAAGTGTCTATGGAGTTCCTGATAGAGATGCGTACCAGAAGAAGAGATTTGATATATTTTTGAAAACAAGAGATAACTGGAGTACCGTTATACATTGGAGAGTGGAATAACGTTGTAAGGACAAAGGAGGGTGCAATATCCAAACTCAACCCAGGTTTGAGCGAGCTTACAAAAACTAATGCGAAAGAGATACTCGGGGCTTTGAAGAAAGCAGGAGTATGGGGCACGGCTTTTTGGAAGTGGGATTATCAGGATGCAGATACGGCCAGTTTTAACTTGGTTTCTGATAATAATGGCAAATTAGTGCCCAACAAGTACTTGGGTATCTTAAAAGACACGGTGGAAACGATTTATGGTTCTTCCGGTAGTGTTCTTACCTCTTCCAATACCAAGACCGGCACCATCGATACTTCGACTTCTAATAATAATAATGTCAATACTAATGATGCGACCTCTTCCAATACTGAGACCGGCACCATCGATACTTCGACTTCTAATAATAATAATGTCAATACTAATGATGCGACCTCTTCCAATACTGATACCAAAAAAGATCCTGAGCAGTATGATGACTTGAAAAAATTAGTGGATGACATAAGAAATCATGTTGTAGATAACGATGACATATCATTGAATACTTTCAAAGATTCAAAGGCTTATCAAGGGGCAGATGCAAATACGCAAGATTGTATAGACCTAGCAGGAAAAATAGGAGAAAAACTTGGTGACCAAGAAATCGTTCACTGTTCTGAAGATGCAAACTATTTCGAAAACAAACTATCTAATACGGACACCAATAACAACGCTGATAATAGCAACAATAACAACAATAATAACGCTGATGATACCAGTAACTAGTATCTTCAATACTTTTTTTATTTATTGTGCTTCCATTCTCAGTGCTTCGTTAATTTTTCTTTTGTTTCAGTTTTAATGTTGTTCTTTTTCTGCTAATTTAATAGCAAATACGAAGATTTTTTTGAACTGAACGTCATTTGGGTCAGGATTTTGAAGATCAGACTGCATTATTTATGAACTCTGTTTTCTTAGCACGACTCTTCCAAGATCTATAATTACTTATTGATTTCGAATGATGGTCCGAATGAATCAACAGATTTACTCTTCTATGTCTATTGTCGTTTCTGTCACTATAAAAATAACGTTATCGTCTAATTTCGATTATACTTTCAGCAATATGACTTAATAATTACCGCGACCGTAACTGTCACATGCAACGGAGATATATAGTTTTGATTGCAGGAGCTATTTTAATCATTGGTGGCTTAATTCTCGTACTCCCTTCTGCTTACAACACATCCACTTTACTTAATTCGATTTCTTCAAACGATATGGCCAAATTAATCCTAACTGGTTTGGTAAACAAAACACACGAACAGTCTGTTTCTAAGGACTCTTCACTGTATGAGATGATAAAAATAGAATTTAAAAATCTCGTTATTAAAGGATCCAAGTATTTCATTAGTAAACATATTCAACCTTCTTCCGATGAACTTTCTCTAAGAAATCTTGCTTATAAATTAGGATTAAATTTATTTATTATTTTGGTAGGAATAATATTGATAGTTAATGGATTAATTTCACTCATAAGCGGAACAATAATTTTTGTTCATGATAGGTTAAAAATTCGTCGGGCTAAAGGTTAAAAATGGAGATAGCTATTTCTTTCAGCATAAGCTCTATAATAAAATTTGTGCGAGAGTTAGGATAAATATATTATTGTTAACTAGACATGGATTTAAAAGAGAATAACAAGATTTTATTCACTTAGCGTTAGCATCCGTTTCCCAAATCCCAAAGCTATTATTCTCTGTATCAAGGCACACAGCAAAATAACCCATTCCAGGCACAGGCTTTTTTGGGATCATAACTTTACCTCCTAATTGTTCTACTTTAGCAGAGTATTCTTGAACTGATTTTACATCAATGTAGTTTGTCATTCCTTGTTGTTGAGAATTCTGTCTTTTCATCATACCGCCGGCAATGGACTTATTCCCTTTGTCATCTGTGGTAGATATTATTAAATACTCATGTCCTTCTGGTAAAGGTTCCGGACCAGACCATTTCTCAAAATTCCATCCGAACAATTCATTATAGAATTTCTTTGATCTTTCAATGTCATCAGAAGGAATTTCAAAGTGAACTATTGTTGGCATATTAGTTAATTTCAGATTTGACTTAATTAAGTTTCTTATTCGCTTGCTTGTGTGACAAGTTGAGAGTATTGTATTTACAGTATGACTAATCTCCGTCATTGCTCTAACTATGGGAGGAACATTTGTAATTAATTATATCATTAAACGTGTAATGGGCTATTTTGAAAGAAGAAAGAATAGATAGATAAAGGATAGCTTCTTCATTATAGTAACAAACTTCACATAATATTATTTTACAAAATTTATAATAAATTCAATAAAAATATGGAGTTTTTATATCGGGTTCGGTGGGAACCATGTGGAATTCTACACTAGTCCAAAAAAAACTACTAGTAATGCGGATTAGTGTGAATAATTATCACTTGGAAAGTTATTAATCCCATTGAAAATCCGAAATATCCGGAAATATTCTATCTATTGGTATGAATTCTTCTCCTCTAATTTCACCGAGAGGAAACTCCTTTGTTTGAACTGACACATACACTCCCCCATCCATCATCAACTTGCGAAGATCTTTCAAAGAATTCCCTTTAAGTTCTCCCTGTAGGTCACCAGAGGTTACACCGCCTATGGCAACTGTTCCTTCTACGTCGTATTGATTTACCTTTGTCACGTTGATGTTATTGCTCTTTACTTTAACCTCTTTTGCCTCCTTCAACAAATCTAATATCATACTTGCATAATGAGGATTGCTACGCGTACTGTAGAGATAAATACCCGTTATATTGTCAATGTCATTCACATTAACATTGTAAACAAGTTTACTCGAATCTTCTGTGAACTTCAGACCGATGAATCCGTGAGCGTAAGTCCGATTAGGTGGTATCTCCTGATTTCCATCAAGTACACTCCAGAATCGGTCTACTTGTACTGCATTTACTCTTGTATTAGAACACATTAAGCCACAAAGTATCAAAATACAGTTCATGTATAATAGAAACGAAATATTTGTCATAACTAATTTTCAATTATCTTCTATTTAGATTCTGCTACAGGATCTAATCGCGTACTGAATAAAAAATCGTAACTTATGCCATATATAGTTTGGTGGGATTCGGACACTGCATGTATACGGGTTCTGTTGATCTACTATGATGTTTATTGTCTTATTACGATTCAAATTCCGATAAGCAATATTCTAGATAAATGGCGTCGATTATACTCCTGAAAATAATACTTACTCTTATGAATTCAGGTTGAAGTACATCGATTCTAAAGGCAGTTTTTCGGTTTAGTAATGTGTGGCTCTAAGGGTGGGTTATCAGCTGTTCTCTCAATGAAATCATATCTACCAGATTCCAACGTTCTATGACTTTTTCATTATGAAAGGAAAATTCCGTCATGCCATTGACTTTGAACTGTCTTCCCGTTGGTTGAAGATCCCCAAAATCACCTTTGTGTGTGCCGGTCAAGTAGTATCTGCATACAACCTTGTTTCCCTCAATAATGATATCTTCAAAGATAATTCTTATATCAGGAAATGCCTTCCACAGGAGATAAATGAACTGTTTGAAACCTTCCTTATTGGGTGGAAGATTTGGAGGGAAACCATGAATATTCAACGAATCATCATAAAAATTAAAATATAATGATTCTCTAATTTTGGGGTCGTTAAATGTATCTGCCAAATTTCGCACAACTTCTCGTAATCGTTCAAGCGATGACATTATTGAGAAATCCATAGTCTATTTTAATAACCTTTTGTCAGAGGTTTGGTGGGAACAGTGTAGAATTTCACATTAAGTCTATTCATAGTGGTAAGAAATCAATTTCAAGAGAGAGTTAAAATAAAAATATTGTTGTTGAATACCTCTTGTGAGTTAAGTGTCAGTGAAGTCGATCATAACACATGGTTCGTCTCCTACAACCCAGGCATTATGTCCAGGTGGAATTATAGCAGCATCTCCTGGTCCACCTTCAACCTCGGACCCATCATCCATTACTACCTTAATCCTACCAGACACTATATACGATATATGAGGTGCTTCGCAGCTATTTGTTTTTACAATTGGTTTGACACATTTTTCCCAACTCCAACCTGGTTCAAATGTACTTCTCCCAATTGTAATACCAGTATTCCCAAGAGTGACTGTCTCAATTTTGCCCTTTTCAAACGATCTTACTTCATCAGGAGAATTCAAACTCTTTCCTACTAACTTTGCTGTTGATGACATATTCATTAAGCTTAACTTTTTTGCTATAAGTGTTACGTTTGTGATGATGACAAAATTTACTTTCATCAAGGCAAGACCAATCAATTAAAATTTATTCTATGAAATTTTATTCATTTTTCTAAAACTAGACCAAACGAACTTCAAAACAAAGAACTCTAACCATTATAAAGTTTAAAAGTACTAGATAGATTTTTGAATATGCAAACTTTAATTCTGGTACTGGCATTTGCTCTTTCATTGGTTGTCTCGTATCCAATGATGAGTTTAGCACAACAACAACCATCAATAGGAGAAAAAATTCCAGAAAAGATTGATGTACCACTGAATTTCACCTTAAAAGTTAAACGTGGAGGCGAAGAGAACAAAGAGAACAATGCTTCATCGGCACAAGGAGGTAAGGACGTTACTGTTACCTTAAAACTCCGGAATAGTCAGAACGGAGGCCCCATGGATTTACCACTTACAGCAAAAGTATCTAATGATACCAAACTACAGGACATAGAACTATGTGGCGCCATGAAAGAAGGAAAGGAAATGTGCCAGTCGTTGGAAAAAATCGTGAGCGAAAAAGGACAAAATCAATCCTCAGGTGCGTCGTCTAAAGAGTCATCAAACGGTTCCAGCAACTCAACTGAACAAAAATAACGATAACAGAGATAACTAGGCAATTAACGTAGTAAAAAAATATTTTTTATTATCTTATACTTAATGCTTATGAATCGATACTATTAGTTAGTATTAGATTGTTGGGTCCGAATGCGGTGGAATGAGGGACAGAATTGACACTATTTTGCAATCCTCTTTCCTAATAGTATTGGCATCGCTAACGACGGATCTACAATTACATATGCAAGAAAGTAATATTGCCAAGTTTTATTCGTTATGGTTTTTTCGATCAATTGTTTATTACTCTTTTTTTATCTTTACATGTTGTTATCCTATTGTTCCGTCTCCATTGTATATTTCACATGCTATAAAAAAATTACTTCTTAACAGCACCACATATTCCTGGAATCGCAATTTTCTTGAACAAATGTGGCGAAATTACTAAAGTGTCGTCATCATATTTTAAAAGTCGTGATTGTGGTTCAGAATTAAAAAGTATTTTATTAACTGCTTCCTTATAAATCTCCATCGATTCCCAAACTGCATAATTGATGAATACACTACTTTTTCCTACTCCCTTATGCAACTGCGCAGAAACAAATCCTTGCTATCGTTTAAACGCACTGGCATCATGTGCCCAATCGTTCAGAAACTGCTCAACCTTATCTGGGTGTACATTGAATTTGTTTATCAGAATTACTTGGCCGGCTATTTTTTCTTCTGCCTGATCTTTAAATTTTGTCCTCTCATCCATTTCAACAAATTTTGCCATAAAGTATAATATAGTGATGAAAGGATAAAT
>VBPX01000086.1 GCA_005877075.1 Nitrososphaerota archaeon
TAACAATAATATTCGAGTTCGGTGGAACTGACAACACTAGAGTTACGAATTATGAAACTTATAATTAGTTCGTTTAAAAGATCAAAAAATCCTAAGATATTTTATAACGAGCAAACATTATGAACTTCTGCAATAAATAAATCGTTTTCGTATTTATTAGTCAACTCTGAATTGTATTGATTTGATGAAAGTAAATATCAATACATCTTTATTGTGCAGGATAGTACTATATTTAGAACAATTTTGGAAAAAAATAAG
>VBPX01000092.1 GCA_005877075.1 Nitrososphaerota archaeon
TTTATTTTGTTTATAGTATTCCCTTTTATAAGCTCTTTCTTTCTCTCTATTTTTAGGATTAGCTCTCCATTTAGCATAACTTTTTCTCACTATTTCTCTTCTGTGTTCTAAATCTTTAATCAAAGTTGACTAAACTTTGACTAAGCTTCTATATAAGTATTTACTTACCTAGATTTCTTTGAGTATAGGACTATTAAAGCCGCAGCATAGAAGAAGAGGCCATGAACAACAGTCCACAGAATAAAAAGAGTTATTGGGTCAGTAATACCATCAATTTGAATAATTTGGGTAGGAGAAGAACTGAGATAATTAATATGGAATACCAAAATTCCAAAATAATAATAGATGTCGAAGGAAAGGGTGAATACTGCTGCTGATAACAGAGGCCCTATCCTATTTATCAGGAAGTAGGCAACTAGGAAAGCAACAGTGAACTTAGCAATGAAATATAATGGAACCTCCATTGGAGATGTTTCAAAAAAGTGAAATAAATAATCAAAAAATACGGCCAATGCTCCTATGGATAATGCTCCAACTATACTGACATGAGATTTCTGGACGTAGACTCCCCTTATGCTCATAATACATTACTTCTGTGCACAGACAAACGGATTAGCGGGGTCTAGTGGGACTGTAAAGGCACAACTACCACTGAAAGCCAATGCGGTTCCTGGGGCAATATCGTAATTAAGAGTATAATGTCCACTTGGCGGAGTTGGATTGGCGAGATGAAGGGAATGTTGATAGTTGTCATTGAAGCCCATCTTCAGAGGAATGTTGGCAAAAGAATAGCTCTGTGACCCATTCACAAAAAGACTATAATGAGATGCGCTTCCGAACACTTGACAGAAAATCCAGTTACACGAAGTAATCTCTGGAGCTTGCAAAACTTGAATGGTTATAGTTTCTTGAGGAGGTGAAGTTGAATGAATATTGACTACAATCCAGACATTATTATTACCTAAAATGTTGGTTGCGCTCCCATTATTACAAGTTGGGCCATTTGCAGTAGTGGTACAACCAGAATTTTGAATAATAGGAACTAGGACAAAATAACCTGCAATTATTGCAATTACTGCAACGGCAACAAAAGCCCAAGTTTGACCTGAGCTTCGTCCTCCCCTGACTGGAGGATAAGGTTGAGATGGAGGAGGAGTGCTCATTATCATCGACTTCTCGAACCTCTACGCGCAGTAGTCGCATAAAGTGCAATAGCTATAATTATGAAAACTCCAAAAACCAAAGCATATTGTTCCGTTGTATTCAAATTCTGAAGACTTGATGGAACATATGGACTGAAAGCCGAGTAGGGTGAAGAAGGTTGAGAAGTTGTGGTCGAAGTTAGAACAATTGTTAGAGTATTTCCACCAGCGAAGAAAGAACCCGATTCTTTGACTACGGCTTCATTGTAACCGTTCTTAATTACCGTAATATCATACGAAGAGGCATAAGAAGTTTGAGAGTAATAGGTAACACTACCATAAGCATCTGTATATCCATACCAAGCAGTTGAACTACCCGAAGCTGCTATAGTAACCTGTGCCTGTGAAATTCCATACCCATTATGGTCATTAACTTGAATGGTAATTGGGTAAGAGGTTGTCTGTCCTGTTGTAACAGCCGCAAGTCTAAATCCTACTAATGGGCCTACAAAAACCAAACCCAAAATCACTACTCCAGCTAATACAACAAGTGTAAGAGCAATTGTAGCTATATAAACCGAATTCTTCTGGGTAGACCTAGAGGACATACAACTTTGTCAGGAAGAACGAGTATTTAAGCGTTTAAGCAACAGTTACGTGTTCCGTGATAAGAGTTCCATTCCGTCTCTTTCCACTTACCTTCTGGACATAAATACGTGGCTTCTTACTGGACTCAACTATTGGATTAACTCCACCCTTGTACTCGGTATGAAGAACTCTCTTTACCGACTTAAGATTAGGTAGTGTTCCAATTAGAGTCACTTTTTTACTCTTAGGATTGTATAAACGGATTCGATAATTAGGGTAATGTGAAGCCATAACTATCTAAATGAGTTATATAGCCCTATTTAAGCTTTTTCGGTTCCTCTTCTTCAGTCTTGAGCTTTGAATATAGCCATGCTATGATAGCTACAATAATCAGCAAAAGTAACAACCAACAAATATCTATTGGTGGTAAGTTGGGTAATTGTATTATTTGGGGAATCCCCAATTTTGCCAAGTATGGGTCTAATATCGCGCAGAATGCTTCTATTTGAGCTTGAATCCAAGCCCAAAGCTGCAAAGCATTACCTACAATGAAATCCAGTCCCGCATTCGGGTTAAAGTTTCCTACTGCCTGAACAGTTGTAGTAATAACTATAATTGTAGCTCCTCCTGCCCCACGGATTCCAGCTATGAAAGCTCCTTCAATAGTCAAAACAAGACTTTCTGAAGCAGTAATAATTTCCTCAAATCCATGAGCCTGTAAACTAGTCAAACTAGCCAAAAGAGATTCTGAAATAAACTGTGTAGCTATCTCTATATTTTGAGTTATAGATGCGTTCAAAAATGTTGATATAAGAAATACCGCTTCATATGCATGAGCCATAAATGTCTGCATAGTTAAGCCTAAAGACATGGTAAGAGCAAATGCTGCTTCGAGAGCATGGCCTCCAGTTGATATACTCGTAATTAGATTCTCACTAAGATTTGATAAGTTGGCTTCAATATTTTGAGTTATAGATGGAACGATAGACATGGTTATAGTAAATGCTTCTTGAAAAGCTCGGTTTATTTGCTCTGTTAAACTAGCTGTAAGAGATATTACTGGAGTCAAAATAACCTCTAAATTTTGATTAATCGAGGTCACTAAAGACATAATTAAAGGCTGAGAATTCTCTATATCTTGAGTAATACTTGGCCCAAGAGCCATGACTAAACTAAATGCTGCTTCAAGAGCATGACCTCCTGCCGATATACTGAGAGAAAGACTCTCAGAGAGACTTGACAGATTAGCTTCTATATCTTGAGTGATAGTTGGCCCAAGAGCCATGACTAAACTAAATGCTGCTTCAAGAGCATGACCTCCTGCCGATATACTGAGAGAAAGACTCTCAGAGAGACTTGACAGATTAGCTTCTATATCTTGAGTGATAGTAACACTTAAAGATTCGGTCAGTGAAACAAGAGCATTAAATCCTTTACTTGCTTCCGTCAAAGTCGCTAAGAGTGTTAACGAAATTACTTGTAGATTGGCTTCTATATCTTGAGTTATTGAAGGTGTTAAATTCATCTGTATAGAAAATGCTGCTGCACAATCACCAACTCCTATGGTGCAAAGAACAAGAAATTGAGTTTCTGAAACTAATGCAACAGCTAAGGACATAGTTTTACTTAGACCAATTGTAATATCTTGAGTTATTGAAGATACTAAAGACTCTGCCAAAGAACTCAAAACTACAGTAATATCCTGTATAATACTTGGAACTAAACTCATAGTCAAACTTGCTGTATTTGTGAAAGGAGCAGTTATAGAAGTTGATAAGGACATAGTAAGAGCCATTGTCCCTATTGTCAAGGCTTGGAGCGCAGTTACAACCAAAGACATCATTAAAGATTCAGTTGTAGTAATAGCTGCCAAAACTGAATTAATTGCTAAAGAAAGGGTAGGACTTGCTGTTGCTGTCTGAGGAATAAGGATTAAAGAAGGCCATTCTAAATCTAACTTAAATGATGCACTGGTTAATTGAGAAGCAGGCCGTTCTGAACTTATCGCACCAAATAGAGTATAAGAAGCACTGGTTAGAGATGCACCACCACTTGTAACCATTCCTCTGAGAATATAACTTCCTGAAGTTATACGATTATAGCCATAATTTGCAAAGACCTGAAAGGGCTGTGAAGCCCCTATCAGTAGGCCAGCCACGATAAGTCCCAGAAATGTGCTTCGCTTCAAACAATATCTAGGTAATATCTTTAAGTATAAAAAGGTATATAGGTAAGCTAAGAAAGGTATCCAGGCCCAACAAATATTGCTGATTCGGCCCATCCATCTCCCATATTACTATCTAAAGCAACATTAGTATAATATCCAGCAGGAGAAGTTCCAGGTAAAATAGTTGAATATTTTGCAACACCAGTATTAGAATTATCTAAAATTGTATAATAAGGTTCTGGGCTTGTCCATATACCATTAGTTGAAAATGCCATAGCAACAACACCAAAAACAAAATCATTAGAACCTGTAATGTGGAAAGGATTATCATTTACAGATGCATTTTTACTACCAACAAGAATAGAACCAATAGTAACAGGAGACTGACCTCCAGAAGCTCCATATCCATTTCTTATGTCATATCCAGATGTTTCAAATACAAATGCAGAAGCATTAGCAGGATTTATAAGATTCGTAAAATTAAATTCAATTTGATTAGAATGAGGAGAATAATTTGACCCCTTAATCCCTTCTGGACTAAATCTAAATTCTGATACTGCTATGTATGTAAAACATTCTTGACCAGAATGACCTTCGTGTCCTCCGCAAACTGTTAAATCTTGTCTTAATCCTGTAAAAGATGCCATAGATTCATTTGATGAAGAAATAAATGAAACCTTAACACTATCATATTCTATCCTTAGAGCTACTAATGATATACCAATATAAACTTGGTTATTTGGTTTAAAATAAGATGGCATAGTAACTATCAATGAATTTACATAGATGCCGTTATTTTGCCCAATTTGGACAATTGATGGATTACTTACTGCATAAACAGGTAAAATACTTAAACCATTAAGCATAAATAGAAAAATAATTGATAAACTCAAAATTGACTTCATATTAACTTTAGTTATAATTCTAGAAATATTTAAACCTTTGTGGGTAAATTTAACCTATGCTGCTTCAGTTATTGAAATCTGAGGAATCGAAGTGACTGCTGTAGTAGGAGAATTATTAACTTGAAAATCAAACCAATACATTGTCCCTTTACTTAGGCTTATAGTTATCGTAACCGAAGGTTGAATGGTTCCTGCAACAGC
>VBPX01000058.1:0-9718 GCA_005877075.1 Nitrososphaerota archaeon
CCGACCTGAGTGGAGCAAGGACAAAAAGGGGTAAACATTCCTGCATGATCCCAGGTTGACCGCTCAGTGGAATCCCACTTAAAACAAAAGGAGGGTTACTGCTAGCAAACACCTATTTTTGATTTTAAGGCACCATCCCTAATATGAGCAAATTTAGTAACCTTTTGAAAATTATAAAGAAATGATATCCGTAAGTAAACCGAACAATTCTACGCGTATCATAGACATTCAATGATAATGGAGCTCAAGTAGATTTGCGAAATAAAAAAGTGGATACCGGCTTATTTTCTTGCCTTCCACAAGACAAATACTGATACTGCCGCCATCATTCCTCCAAGAGTTCCAAGTACCTGAATTGGAAATCCTCCTGTCGCGGTTGCGGTACCCTCTGGAGCATTTTCACTCACATAAGCAATTTCAGAGTTTCCACTTTTAGATACACTGGCAAAACCACCAATTTGAATTTGACCACTCGGTGGCGGATGACTGGAATGTATATTGACATCTGTACCATCGATTACTGCCTTTGCGTTAGATTCCTTTGCTTCCATAACTCCTTCTCTAAAACTACTTTCCCCTAATGAAAAGATAGAAACTACTTTAGCGCCTCCTAGTTCTTGATATCCGGAACCGGCTGTTGATGCCTGGCTACCGGTAGGATCGAACAAAAAGTGCCACCTATCCATCGGTGTGCCGATATCTTCAAAATTAAATAAAGGGTCTTTAAATATCTCAGACGATTTAAGTTGCTGAGCTATCTCTGGAAATTTTATTTCAAGTAGACTTGATGGATAGTTGATGCTGATATTACCAACATTAGGTACTTGGAGTTGAAGTGGTCGCGAAGTAGAAAATCCTCTCCAATCTAAATCGACCAAAGATGCTGCACCAGAATTATTGTTTGGGAGCGTAAATCCACTTATACTTGGTTTAAATTCAACTTTATATGACATTGCTAACCTATCACTACCTCCTCTCAAAGTTGCGGTGTAGTCAATTGTTGCATTTTCAATAAATATGGGACTTTGCTTTTCTTTGATTATATCCTGATTTATATCCGAAATCAGCGCTGCCATTCCAGGAGTAGAACTATTTGCTTTGAATTTGAGACTTTCGTCAACCTTCATGAATTTTTTTGCAAGTTCACTTGCTTGATCGTATTGTAATGTTATAAACCGATTCGCAGTAAATACCGGTTGTGCTTGGTCTTGTTGAGGAGATAAAACAGCTGTCATTTGAACTGCAAAAGCATTCGAACTAATCAAAGAAATAGTGAAAGTTATCAAAAAGATTAGAATTATTGATTTGAAACTATTCACAGGTAGAGACTCATTCAACCTGTTTATAATCTTTATCGAATCAAGCTTTCCTTTCATTTTAGTTCCTAAAGGCATCAAGGCTAATTAAACGTGGCAATTGTCTTGTTCAATCCGTTAATTCAATTTAGGAAAATTTAAAAAAGTTGTGAAGTCACCTAGATCGTCATTTTATCTTGATTACAATATTAGCTGGAGGAACGGGATCCGTAAAATTAGCTAGGGGTATATCAAAAATAAGAGATGATTTGGTTGTAATTTCAAATGTTGCAGACAATATATGGTTACATGGGCTGTATATTTGCCCAGATGTTGATACAATAACTTACGGTTTGGCCGGCATCTTGGATAAAAAAAGGGGGTGGGGTATCATGGACGATTCATTCATGTTTATGGAACAAATGAAAAAACTGGACCAGGATTATTGGTTTAAAATAGGTGACAAGGATCTTGCTCTGCACGTCGTAAGAACTAATTTTTTGAATAATGGAAAATCTCTATCATGGATAACAGAATGGATACAAAAAAAATTTTCAATACTATCTCCGATTATCCCAGCCTCAGACAACCACATGGAAACTAGAATTGAAACTTCGATCGGTGATATGCATGTTCAGGAATTTTGGGTCAAAAATCACGGAGAGATAAATATTTCTAATATTAGATACCAAGGAATAGAGAATGCAGTAGCAAATAGTAGAGCTGTTGAATCTATCAAAAATTCAGAAGTAATAATAATTGCACCGGGAAACCCAATATCGAGTATCGGACCAATAATTTCATTACCAACAATAAGAAAAGAACTTGAATCAAAAAAAGATAATGTAATTGCTATTAGCCCTATAATAGGAAAATCTCCGGTCAGTGGCCCAGCATCAAAATACATGCAGGCGAGAGGAATAGAATCATCTCCGTTTGGAATAGCGTCATATTATAACAATGTTGCTTCAAATTTGGTAATCTCCAATTCAGACGTTGACTATGAAAGAAGTATAAAGATGCTAGGGATCGATGTATATAAAACCGAAATAGTTATGCAAAATCTAGAAGACGAAATAAATTTGTCAAACTTTGTTTTGAATATTTTCACTAGTGCCTGATGAATTAGTTTGAAAATTGTAGCGATAATTCCAGTTAAACAATTTGAATTGAGCAAGACGAGGTTAGAACTTACAAGGAATCAAAAAATCGTATTGACAGAATTGATGCTAAAATTCACAATTCTTAATTTGAAAAAATGTAAAGGTATCTCATCAATAGTAACTATTTCGCAAGACAAAAGGGTGGAAGCAATCTCCAAATTGTATGGAATAAAATTCATTTTCGCTAAAGAAAAGGGCGTGAATTCTGCAATTTGGGCTGGAGACGATTATTGTAAAGAAAACAAAGTGGTGTCAAATATCATAGTTCCTATAGATTTGATATTTCTAAATTCAAATGAACTTGAATTACTGTTCACAGAGGCCAGAAAATATCAAAGATGCTCAATCATTGTTCCTTCTATTAGAATGGACGGGACTAACCTATTGCTAAGGAAGCCATTTGATATTTATGATACCTCTTACGATAATAATAGTTACTTTAATCATATATTATCTTCAAAAAAATCGAGAGCAAAGACGATAATTATTAGATCAAATAACTTGTCGGAGGATTTGGATACAATGGAAGATTATGATAGAATTATAACCAAACCTATTAACAAGCTTTCTCAATTAATTTCTAATATAAAACACGTAATTTGAAAATGGCCTTAGAGCAAAATGAATACAAGATTTTTGCAAAAATACTATTCCAATACTAAAATACAGGTATCAGGTGATGCTTGGAAGTGCTGTTTTGGTAAGCTTCGAAATTATTCCATTAAAGGCGAAGTTTACAATAAGAAACCATCCCCACAAATATAGCTGACCTGGAATCCTACATGGTCCTTTATGGGTTTTCCCATCACTATTCAATTTAATGTCGTTTTTTACGTTTTCTGCATTGCATGTTATCCATGGAATTTCAGGATGAATTGGAGAAAGAGCTACTACTCCACCAAATATCTGTGGAAAGACTAGTATCCACAGCATGAACGATGGAATCATGTAAATAAACATAGGTCTCATTTGTTGTTGCTGAACTTCTAGATTCATTTTATTAACATATGCTTGTTTTTTCTTTAATTCTGCAATCAGTGCTTTGTCTTGTTTTTTGACAGCAGCCATCATTTGTTTTCTAAATTCAACTGATTCTTTCATGATTCTACTCATTTTTTCAATATCAGTAGTTTTTTTTCTAAGTAATGCAAATGCAACATTCAATGAAATAGCGATAAGAGCAGCGACAATCATTGACGTAAACGAGAATGGAAATGGAGGATGCTCAGAATAATGAGTATTAAATAGCAACTGCATGACTAAAAAGGTAAATATCATTTAGAATTCTCCATAAAATCGCTCTATGATTCAGAAAGGAGATAAAAGCGGTTTATAAGGATTTCAGTTTGAATTCATAACACAGTGTACAAGAAATAAGCAGAGTCATTAATTGAGTAACTTAAAACAAAGAAAGAATATTGTGTTCTTTCCGATTATTTAGGGAATCTGTTCTTTCCGATATGTGGCTAGTATAACCAATCGCTCTATCCTACGGAACCTTCCATCTCCATTTTTAGCAATCTATTGAGTTCTACCGCATACTCCATTGGTAGTTCTTTTGTAAAAGGTTCCATAAATCCACCGACAATCAATGACAATGCATCAGATTCGGAGAATCCCCTACTCATGAGATAAAAGATTTGCTCTTCACCTATTTTACCAACTGTAGCCTCATGAGAAATGGTAGCATCATCTTCGTTTACTTCTACGTATGGATATGTGTCAGTACGCGAACTCTTGTCAAGCAGTAGCGCGTCACATCTTACATTTGATTTCACGCCAGTTGCACCTTTTGCAACATGTAATAATCCTCTATATGTTGTACGCCCTGCATCCTTACTAACTGACTTGCTTGTTATTCTAGAAGTTGTATCCGGAGCGAGGTGCACCGCTTTTGCGCCAGCATCTTGATGTTGTCCACTACCTGCAAAAGCAACTGATATTACTTCAGCATGTGCCCGTCTACCAAGCATATAAACACCAGGATATTTCATTGTTAGCTTGCTTCCAAGATTCCCATCAATCCATTCAACTGTTGCATTCTCATATGCATATGCTCTTTTTGTTACCAGATTGTATACGTCTTTACTCCAATTTTGGATTGTAGTATACCTTATTTTGGCGCCTTTCTTTGCTATTAGTTCTACAACGGCAGAATGAAGTGATTCTGTTGTATATACCGGTGCAGTACAACCTTCTATATAATGGACTTCTGCGCCTTCATCAGCGATTATTAGAGTTCTTTCAAACTGGCCTATATTTTCCGCATTGATTCTAAAATATGCTTGGAGTGGGAGGTCAACTTTTACATTAGGTGGAACATAAATAAAAGATCCACCAGACCATACCGCACTGTTTAATGCAGCAAATTTGTTATCTTCAGGTGGAATCACTTTACCAAAATGTTTCTTTAAAATATCAGGATATTTCTTTACAGCTGTATCAGTATCTGCAAATATAACTCCCTGTTTTTCCAAATCTTCTCTCAGATTATGATATACAACTTCTGATTCGTATTGAGCGCCGACTCCAGCCAAAAACTTCCTTTCTGCCTCTGGAATTCCTAGTTTTTCAAATGTGTTTCTCACAGAATCTGGAACATCATCCCAGTTCTTACTTTGCTTTTCAGAAGCCTTTGCATAATAGTAGATATTCTGAAAATCAATATGTGATAGATCACCACCCCAATTTGGCATTGGTTTGCTAAGAAAAACATCATAAGACCGTAATCTAAATTCGCGCATCCATTCAGGTTCATCTTTAAGTTTGCTTATCTCTTCAACTGTTCCCCTTGAAAGTCCTTTCTTACTTAAATATACGTATAGCTCAGTTGAATCCTTAAAGTCATATTTACTATAATCCATATTCACATTTGATGTCATTATAAAATATAACGACGTTATTATATTTATACTATATGATATTGTTTGAAGAGTTCAAGAATTAGTCAAGACTCGGAGGTGACATGTCAAATTCTTTTAATATAAGTACAGCAGCATCCATTATTGCTTCTGCTTCTGGAATAAATGTAGCAAAGCATGGGATCAAGAATGATGATATTATTGGAAAAAAATCACATGGAATGATTAAATAAAGACATGAGTATCAAATTCATAATTCACATCAGGTGTATTTAGTTGATAGTGGATCTTAATGTAAGCTATAAAAAAGCAGTAGTAATAGGAGGAGGCACTGAGGGCTTACGAAAGGTGCACGGATTACTAGACCAGGAATGCGACATAACCGTAATAACTAACAGATTAAACAAGGAACTGAAAAAAATGAGTAAAGATGGGAAATTAAAATTAATAAAAAAAAGGATAAAGGATGTATCAATTCTCGACGAATTTAGAAATGTTTTCTTAATTTTAGCCGCAACTGATAATAGACAATTAAATAGAAAACTGGTCGAAAAAGGTAGATCTATGAGGGCATTTGCATATGCAGCTGATGATCCAAGTATCAGTGATTTTTCGTATACGTCTTTGGTAAATATTGAAGGTTTAATACAGGTGGCAATCTCAACTTCTGGAAAAAGCCCTATTATGGCCAGAAAAATAAGAATCAAAATAGAAAGAATGCTACGCAAGACTATTAACGATTCAGACATTAGCAACATCATTTTACAGGAATATGCACGTAAGAAAGCAAAACAAAAAATAGATACCGTGAAGGAAAGAAAGGATTTTCTTTATACTTTAATAAAAGATAAAAATATCCAATATTTGATAAGATCAGATAAGCTCGACGAGGCAAAAATGACTGCATTACACATATTGAATAATTGGGAGAAAATGAGTAAAACATGAATTCAGTAATCACTGATGATTTAAAATTATTAAATGTCAGAATAACTCACAAGAAAGCACCGATTCATGTTCTTGAAAAGTTTACTTTTAAAGATATTGACAAGGCCTATCGAGTTTTTTTGACGCGCGGTGACATTAGAGAATGTGTTATAGTTCAAACTTGCAATAGAGTAGAACTCTTCCTAGCCTTAGAAAAGGTAGATGTAGAAAAGATTTTTGAGATTTGGAGCAATATAACTGAATTAAAGGAATTGTCATTTGAACTTGCTGAAGTTGATCATGATAAAGACGCAATTAATCATCTTCTTAGATTAACATGTGGACTTGAATCCTTAGTTGTTGGAGAAGATCAAATTTTGGGTCAGGTTAAAAGAGCTTTTGAATATTCTCGACAAAATTGCTATATTGATTCATTTATTCCCCTCATTTTTGAACACGCGATAAAGGTTGGAAGTAGAATTAGGACGAATACGGGTTTGAATAAGGGTAGTACGTCAATTGGCTCAATGGCAGTTAATTTGGCAGAAGGATATTTTGATGATTTTCAGAATAAAAAAGTCCTCCTAATTGGTACCGGTGAGGGTGCAACACTTGTTGCAAAATCACTTAAGAAAAGACAAGTTAGTTTTAATGTTGCAAGTAGGACTTTTGAACGAGCAAAATCTTTTTCGAGTACTGTTGGTGGAACACCGATAAAGTTTGAAGATGCCCTCACTAATTTTGATAAAACAGATATTATTTTTGTCTCGACAACTGCCCCGTATTACCTCATAACCTATGACAGAATTTTCAATTGCATGAAAAAAAATGATGGAATGATGATATTTGATCTTTCAAATCCTAGAACAGTTGATGATAAAATTGCGACAATTTCAGGAATAAAACTAGTCAATATAGATCAAATTGCAGAAATAGTAGATAGAAATTTGAAGCGCAGGTTTGAAGAGATCAGATTGGCAGAAAAAATGATTCAAAGTGGCATGCAATCAATGGATTTATTGTTTAGAAAGATTAGGGCGGAACCATTTGTGGTATCTATTTTCAAGATTGTAGATGAAGTGAGAAATAGAGAATTATCAAAGGCAGCCCGGAAGCTTGGTATTAAAAAAGGAATGAAAGAATTTGAAATAATGGAACAACTGTCATATGCAATTGTTGAAGGGATACTGTCTACACCTATGAATAATTTCAGAAAAGAAATTGGAAGTACAGAAAAAAATGAAGATGTACTGAACATAGTGTCAAGGATTTTTAATTATGAACCAAAATGACGATTTTGAATTAAATGGATTTCCAAGAGTAAGATTAAGAAGATTGAGGCGAACGCCTGCCATAAGAGACCTACTGCAGGAAACAAGATTATCTGTCAAAGACCTCGTCTGTCCAATATTTGTCCAGGAGGGTATTGACGAGCCTAAGGAAATAGAACTTATGCCTGGCATATTCAGAATACCATTAAAAGAACTGACTGAAAGTATTCAGGAGCTATATGATTTGGGCGTCAAGACATTTTTAATTTTTGGAATTCCAAGATCAAAGAACAACAAAGCAACTGGTGCATATCGTAGAGACGGTATTGTTCAAAAAGCTCTTAAAACATTAAGACAAAATTTTGGTGAAAAAATTGTGACAATAACTGATGTATGTTTGTGTCAATATACTTCACATGGTCACTGTGGAATTATAAAAAACAAGGTTGTAAATAACGATGAAAGTTTGAAAGTGTTAGAGAAGATTGCGACAAGTCATGCAGAAGTTGGAGCAGATTTTGTAGCACCTTCTGCAATGATGGACGGGCAGGTAAAAAATATCAGAGCTGCATTGGACAAAAATGATTTTAATCAGGTAGGAATAATAGGCTATTCGGCTAAATTAGCCTCTAATCTTTATACACCCTTTAGAGATGCGTCCCACTCCATGCCTGATTTTGGCGATAGAAAATCATATCAAATGCCATTTTATAATGCGAATGAGGCGTTAAATGAAATAAAAATGGATATTAACGAAGGAGCTGACATTATAATGATTAAACCTGCATTACCTTACCTGGATTTAATTTACAAAACAAGACAAACTACGTTACTACCCGTGTGTGCTTACAGTGTGTCTGGTGAGTACTCCATTGTAAAAGCAGCTGCTCTTGAAGGATGGGTCAATGAGGGTGAAATAATCATAGAATTCACAACATGCATAAAGAGGGCAGGTGCTGACTTTATAATATCTTATCATACAAAGAAAATTGCAGAAATACTAAACAACTCCTAAAGATACAATTATAACAGTTTCAAAATTATGATATCAATGTTTGTCGTCTTCTCTATTTAACAGAGCAAAAGAAATTATTCCTGGCGGTGTCAATAGTCCCGTTCGTTTCTACGAACCGTTTCCTTTTTTCGCTTCGTGTGGAAAGGGTTCGAAAATTATCACAAAAGAACATGATACTCTAATTGACTATTGCCTTGGATATGGCGCAGTCATACTAGGGCATGCGTATTTTGATGTAATAAGTGCCGTAAAATCACAGCTAGACAAGGGCAACATTTTTTGTGTTCCTACTGAAAATGAAGTTAAATTAGCTGAAGTGCTTATTGAAATGATCCCCAATATGGAAATGGTAAGACTGATGAACACAGGTTCTGAGGCAACTATGCATTCCATAAGATTAGCAAGAGCCTTTACGAAGAAGAAGAAAATTATTAAATTTGATGGATGTTACCATGGTGCATACGATTATGTTCTGGTCAATCCGGGATCAAGTGCTTCAGCATTTACCCATCACGGCAATTTAGAAGAGTCCATGAAACAAACTTTGGTATTACCATATAATGATATAGCTGCGTTGGAACAATTAATAAAAAATAATAATGATATCTCGTGTATAATAGTGGAGCCTGTTCTAGCAAATATGGGACTTATAATTCCCGAAGAAGATTACTTAAATAAATTAAGAAGAATAACTGAAAGAGAGGATATTGTATTAATATTTGATGAAGTCGTTACTGGATTTAGGTTATCATTAGGTGGCGCATCAGAATATTTTGGGATTGTTCCAGACATAATGACTCTTGCAAAATCAATGGCAAATGGATTTCCGCTTTCAGCGATCGTAGGGAAAAAGAAAATCATGGAATTGTTTTCTCCTAAGGGAACAGTATTTCAAGGAAGTACATATGCAGGAAATCCAATTTCGGTTTCTGCAGGAATCGCGACAATAGAGAAACTAAGTGAAGTTAAGAATGAATTATATCCTAAACTTTCACGCTATTCCGATACACTGACAAGTGGAATCAAGGATCACATGAAAGATCTAAAATTTAAATTCAGTGTTAATAACATCTCGTCTATGTTTCAACTTTATTTTACAGACGAAGAAATTAAAAATGCATCAAGCGCTAAAAAATCAAATCAGGTACTGTATAAGAAATTATTCCATGAGTTATTAAAATCAGGA
>VBPX01000058.1:9770-26437 GCA_005877075.1 Nitrososphaerota archaeon
ATGATGAGGACATAGATAAGACTATTGAGGTTTTTGCAAAGGCATTAAAAAAAGTGAAAGATTTTGAAAACTAATTATAAAGTTGCTACTCGTGGAAGCAAATTAGCATTAATTCAGACTGAAATTTTAACTCACAACCTGCGTAAATTAGATGCTTCTGTGAAATGTAATATCATTAAAATAAAATCTGAAGGAGATATCAAAAAGGACAAAGTACTTTTTTCAATCAATGAAAAAGGAATCTTTGAGAAAGAGGTGGACAGAGCAGTAATTGATGGAAGTGCGGATTTTGCCGTTCATAGTATTAAAGATATACCCACTGAGCTTGATGATAAATTAGTTATTGCAGCAATTCTAAGGCGAGAAAAACCTAACGATGTATTGATAGGAAAGTCAAAGATAAACCTTGAACAGTTACCTCCAAATTCTCGTGTTGGCACAAGTAGCCTAAGAAGAGCCGTTCAAATAATTAGGAAGAATCCAAAAGTAAATGTCATTCCAATACGGGGTAACGTTGAAACACGTATTAAAAAATGCATCAATGGATCTTTTGACGCTCTCATTTTGGCAGAGGCCGGAATTAGAAGGCTTGATATGCTTAATCTAATTGTCCAACGGTTTGATTGCCTTGATTTTCTTCCTGCCCCAGGTCAAGGAGCAATAGGAATTGTATGTAGAAAAGATAGGGCAACAAGATATGCAATCGATGCTGAAAGATCCTTGATACATCATTTAAATGCAGGTTGCAGATTCCCTGTTGGTGCAATTGCATTACCTAATTTAAGAACAAATAGAATCGTATTGCATGTGTCTGTTTTTTCTGCGGATGGCTCCAAGTCAATAAATCTAAAAAAATCTGATATATTGGCAAATTCATCGCTTCTTGGCAGAGATATTGCAAATGACTTACTGTCAAGTGGAGCAGCGGATTTTGCTCATGAGTGGAGAGATGCACTGGAAAAATGGAGCAGTCAAAAGTGAAATCAGAAGGTAAAGTGTACATTTGTGGAGCAGGACCAGGGGATGCAGATTTGTTAACCATAAAGACTTCTAAACTATTATCAAGATGTGACATTATACTATATGACAGATTAGTTAATAAGAAAATCCTTGATTTGGCTTCTCAACGTTCAAAAAAAATTTACGTTGGTCGAGAATCAGGTGATCCAACAGTTAATCAAAAGATTACAAATGAACTCATGGTGAAATATACTGATGAGGGAAAGAAAGTAATGAGGTTAAAGGGAGGTGATCCTTTTATTTTTGGACGCGGTGGTGAAGAGGCTGAATTTTTATCATCTAAAAATATAAGATACGAAATAGTGCCTGGAATTTCTTCATTGAATGGATCAGCCACATATGCAGGTATCCCGTTAACTCATAGAGAACACTCCTCTTCCATAATCTTATTAACTGGACATGAGTCAATTGATAAAAAAAAGACTTCTATAAATTGGAAGTCAGTAGCCAAGGCTGCAGATACAATTGTGATTTTTATGGGCTTGGAACAATTAGCGAAAATTTGTAGAAAGTTAGTTGCGTCTGGGTTGACTGAAAATACCAAGATTGCAGTTATTGAAAATGCAACTTCAAACGAACAAAGGGTAATCGTAGGAAATTTGAATAATATCGAAAAAAAAGTTAAAGAAAAAAAAGTTCAATCCCCCTCCATAATCATTATCGGAAAAGTAGTTGGTATTCAAAACAAGATCGATTGGTTTCCTCCAAAGAACTAGCTGTCCTAAATTTAATCAATATCTGACTACAGTAATGCCAATATTTTTATGAGAAGCAAAATTTATTATGCTATTGAGTAAAATTTTCCTCAACAAGACAATAGCAATAACGCGTGGAGGAAAAAATAATAGTGAATTCACAAGACTAGTGAAGGAAGAAGGCGGAATTCCAATTTCTTTACACACTATGAAGCTAATTCCTGTTAATTCAAGTGTTTTTTCCGAAAAATTTTCTGATATCTGCACAAAGAAATATGATTACTGTATTTTCCTGAGTCCAAACTCTGTGGATATCTTGTTTGAATTAGCAAGAAAAAACAATCTAACTCACCTATTTGGGGAACAATTAAAGAAATGTGATGTAATTGCAATTGGTCCGTCAACAAGAAAAAGACTTGAAGCAAATAATATCTTTGTAAAGTGGGTTCCGGATGATTTTTCTTCGCCAGGTATTTTAGATTTAATTAGGAGATTGGAGATTAAACGCGGCAGTAGAATTATCATGCCAAGAAGTGGTGCAGCTAATTCTTTTCTTAATGATGAATTAAATTCTATGGGAATTATTGTAGATGAATTTTACACCTATTATCCACAAATAGAAACAATAAATGAAATATGGATTGATTTTTCCAAAAAAATGGAACAAAATAAAATACACGTAATCATTTTTACGAGCCCTTCTTCAGTTCGACATTTCTTTAACATAATGCAAAACCTTCTTTCAAATTTTAAGGAGCGATTTGGAAATGTTGACGCATTAATAAGTATAGGACCCAATACAACAAGAGAGCTCGTTTCACGAAAGGTATTTCCGGTAGAATCTAGAGAGCACACCATACAAGGAACACTAGAATTAGCAAAAAGAATTCTATCTGGAAAATAGTTTGCACAACAAATGTCGTGAGAACAGAACTAACAAGAAGGTTTAAAAATCAAATCAAATTATTAAGTATTATTTGATAAATAAAAATTGTCCGATATTGGTAATGACGGAATATTTGATTTAATTGTACTAAAGGATGTTGGTCCAGCAACTAGAACTAGTTTAAGGGAAGCTGGATTTAGATCCATCAAAGATCTAGTTATTCGTGGCCCCACAGATATAGCCGACGCTACAGGAATAGCCATAGAGAAGTGTACAATACTTTGTAATCAAGCAAGAGAAATATTAGAAGACGTTGGTGTTTATGATAAACCGTTTATTACTGCAAATCAAATTTATGAAAAGAGAAAAGCGGAAGATCGTGTGGCTACAGGTTCAACAAATTTAGATGAATTGCTTGGGGGCGGAATAGAAACAAGAGCAATTACTGAACTATATGGAGAATTCGGTACAGGAAAAACTCAGATCTGTCATACACTATGTGTTACTGTTCAACAAAATGAAAGTGAGGACAATTTATCTAATGCATTATATGTTGATACAGAAAACACATTTAGGCCCGAGAGAATTGCAACTATTGCTTCTGCGAGAGAAATTGATCCTAACCGAGCTCTTGAGAACATTATTGTTGCTAAAGCCTATAACAGCTCCCACCAAGAGGTAATTATTCAGGAATCCCCAAATATCATTAGTTTGCACAATGTAAAAATAATGATTGTTGATTCTATTGTCTCTCACTATAGAGCTGAATTTCTGGGAAGGTCTTTTTTGGCAGAGAGACAACAAAGAATAAACAGATTATTACACATTCTTTTGAGAATTGCTGAGACATGTAAAATAGCAGTGGTTATAACCAATCAAATTCAATCTTCGCCAGACACAATATTTGGTGATCCTCATAAAGCCACTGGTGGAAATGTCATGGCCCATACTAGCACATATCGCCTATATCTGAAGAAGGCTGGCAAAAATCGAATAGCAAGAATGGTAGATAGTCCATATCATCCGGAGAGAGAGATACTATTTACACTCAATGAACAAGGAATTGGCGATCCTCAAAAATAGTTGATGACGTGTACATCTGCCAAGCTAGTTTCTTACCTTAACTTGACAATTTTTCAAGATTGCAAGCAAAACGTCAAGATCCCTAGATAATATTAAATTATGGAGACACTTCAATAATCCGATATGCCAAAATCTCACGGTATAAGAAGGAAATCGAGACACATCTTAAGGAAGGGTAATATGTCAAAAGGACTTTCTCATTTACTTATTAATTATTCAATTGGTGATAAGGTTGTGGTAGTTATAGATCCAAGTGAACATAAAACAACCCCGCATAGAAGGTTTCAAGGGAGGGTTGGATATATTAAAGATATTGGGAGAAGAACTGCAAAAGTAGGAATACTAGTCGGTGATAAACAAAAGACCTTGCAAACCAAATTCAATCATATCCGCCCAATAAAATAAAAGGTAATGTACATTGACAAAAATCACTAAAAGAGAAATGATTACACTCCCAGGTGTTAAAGAGATATTGGAAACGAAAAAAGTAGACGAAATGGATCAAATTCAAAGATGGACTTATGACTACGTAAATAAATTCTCAAGAATATCTCAAAAACAGGCACAAAAATTAGTCAATGAATTAATAGAGCAGTGTGGTCTTACTGAAGAAGAAGCAGTGGAAGTAGTAAATATTATGCCCTCATCTCTAGAGGAAATAAGATCCTTTACATTTGGTTGGAAAAAATTAATATTAACGTCAACATCAGAGAGCATTTTACAAAAGATTACTTCAGTGAATGAAACTTAAAAAGTATGCGCTGTATATTTTCAAGTAATTGGACTCTACCAATCAAGGTAACATTCATAATAGACATGCAGGTCATGATTATGCTCTTCATAGTCATAAGTTTGAAGAATATGCGTATGTATTAGATTACTCACTAAGAGGAAGGTCAATCACAATAAGGGGCAGAGAGGGAGTAATTATTCAAGCAATAGGAGAAAATCGTCTGACACTATTGGAATTGCTTGGTGCCCAAAACGCTAATTTTGAGGTGGGTGAAAAGGTGTATATTGGAAAAGAGGGCAGAAATAAAATAATCAGTGTTCTTGGCAAATTACAATATGATTCAATATCACAATCTGCAAAGAATGATCTGCCACCTATTATTGAAAAAGTAGTTCTCTCGAATGAGGAACGCTTTGTTTCATATATTAATACTGCTCAACCAATAACGCCGAGAATTCATTCACTTGAACTGATACCAGGAATCGGAAAGACGTACATGATGAGCATAATTAGAGATAGAGAAAGGGAAAAATTTACCTCTTTTTCAGATATCCAATCTAGAATAGGATTAAAAGATATTCATAAACTAGTAACAAAAAGAATAATTGAAGAGATCACTAGGGAGACTAGGATGACACTGTTCGTTGGAAGATGATAAAAGGACCAATTATGGTCAACACTTTCTTATAGACTATGGTAACATTTCCAAAATAATAGAGTCGTGCAGAGTAGGAAAAAAAGACACTGTGTTAGAATTTGGTACAGGGTATGGATATTTAACAAGCGAAATCTCAAAACTTGCTAAAGTTGTGTACTCTTTTGAGATAGATAAAGAATTGTATCTCAAGGCAAAAAAATACCTTTTCAACATAAGAAATATCAAAATTTTCAACCAAGATTTCTTTTCACATGACCCTTTTCCTTTTGATTTTTTCCTGTCTAATATTCCCTATTCCAAATCAAAAGAGATAATCAAGTGGTTATCATTACAGGAATTTAGGGAAGGAGTGATAATGGTACAAAAAGAATTTTCAGAAAAACTTACGGCATTTCCAGGAAATAAGAAATATTCTGTCGTCTCGGTTATTTCACAGTATTGTTTTGATGTTGAACCATTATTTGAGGTAAGTAAGGATTCTTTTATACCCTCCCCTCAAATCCAATCAACAGTCATGAGGTTAAAAAATAAGAAAAGGAAAATGACCGAGTCTATAATTTTGAATCTAGAATATCTTTTTAGTCATAGAAACAAGAAGCTAGTGTCATTTTTAAACAATGAACAATATGACAATAAGAGAATTGACCAGTTAGATACTGACTCGCTATTAAGAATTTGCAATAAGTTAAATGATCAACTTCCTGACAAGTAATTAACTTTAGCCTGGTCATACAATTATAAACTTGAGACATGAAGTCAACATATTGTATTTACCATCAGATGACAGTATTTTCCTCTCAAATGTCGTTAACCAGTATCATGGTGTTACGGCTTTAGAAATAGGTACAAATAGTGGTATCATTTTAAGAGAACTTTTAAAAAATTTTAGTATTGTTGTCGGAACGGATATTGATTTCTATTCACTAAGACATGTCCTAAAAATGTCAAGAAATGAGCGAGTGATATGTTGTGATGCCGCAGCTGCATTGGGTAACATGATATTTGATATGATTGTATTTAATCCACCCTATCTTCCAACTATCAAAAATCATTCCGACAAGACGACTGACGGAGGCTCCTCAGGAATTGAAGTTTCTATTCATTTTCTATTGAGTGCAATTGACAAATTAAGTAGTAACGGCAAAATCCTAATGATGGTATCAACCCTTTCAGATATTGAAGAACTAGATACGTTTATAGTAAAAAATAATCTGATAAAGAAAGAAATAGCTCAAAAAGCCCTATTTTATGAAACGCTCAAAATCATTGAAATAAGCGCATACGCATAATTATCAATATCATATTTGATTTTATGTTTACGATATTATGGTAAATACAGCCTAGATCTGGTCGCAATTTCGTTGGCCATCTCACCTAACGACGCTGAACCTCCTAGATCGTATGTGAGGTATTTTCCTTCATTTATTATTCCCTCCGTTGCGGCAAATATAGCATTACATATGTCATTTTCCCCAAGATACTTTGTCATCAAAGCACCTGAAAGAATAGTAGCAACTGGATTAACCTTATCATCGCCGGCATATTTTGGAGCACTTCCGTGTGCTGGTTCAAACATTGCGTATTTGTCTCCATAGTTTCCGGAGTAAACATTTCCAATAGAACCAACATGTCCTGATGCGCATTCAGAGACAATGTCCATAAATAAGTTAGTACTTAGTAATATGCTCTTGTTAAATCGTTCTGGATTTTTGACTAGCTGTTGTGTCATATTATCTATATAATATTCTTCCACTTCAATTTCATATTCCGATTGTATTTTCTCCACGGTGTTCCAAAAAATTCCGTCAGTTTCCTTTAGGATGTTTCTTTTGGTAATAACATAAATTTTGTTGAATTTCAACTCCTTTGCCAAATTAAAGCCATACCTTACTACATTTTCACAGCTTTTCCTGGTAATTTTTCTTATAGCTATAGCAGCATCATCCCCTATTTTAAATTCAATACCGGTGTAAAGCCCTTCTGTTGCCTCTCTAACACAAACAAAATCTAGTTGATGTACTGAATTCTTATATGTTTTTATAGGACGGACGTTTGCAAACAAGTTAAATTTTTGCCTTATGCTTACGGCCACACTTTTTGGAGCGTTGGAAGTTGGAACTGTTGTTGTCGGACCCTTGAAACATGCATCTGAAGCTTCCAACATTTTCCATACTTCATCAGAAATGTATGAATTCCCACCATTTTTTTTCCACCATTCTGATCCAGCGTTACATTGGATTAGTTTAATCTTAGAATTACACTCATTTAGAACATGAACCATTGCATTCACAAGTTCCGGTCCAGTTCCATCACCCTTAATAATTACTGCTGACTTGCTCAATCCTTATGAAAAATGATACTTTCTATTTATACCTATTTGGAGACCAGAGAAATCCTTCCAAGAAAATTATCGCTTAGGGGAGGCGAAGTTGTGAGATTACTAATTCTAACAAATCGGTTATCAGAGAAGTAAGAATAGTTTATGGTGTAATTCGCGAGACTAATATTTTCATATTTATTTTTCCCAGTTGAATTATCAATCACTTGGATTGTGTTATTGTTTGAATAGATTTTCATAAAATCATCCAGCGTAAGCCTTACTGGTCGAACGAACTGGATATGAACTGTATCACCTATACTGTCGGCATGAATAACCCTCAGGCAATCCTTACCATCTTTTTGTTTTCCAAGCGTGTCTGGGAGTAATTTTTTTTGTCCATTAACTTCTAGATCAATTCGTGAATGAACATTGAATGTATCTTTGTTGTGCGCCTTGAGACATACATGTACCGGAGACGGAGCTGGAAAGAAATGCATTATCAAGAATCCGGAAAGCGTCGCAATACCGACTATTATTGGGGGTATTAGAATTTGTTTTTTCCCCATTTTTTTCCTTGGCTTATCCTCTTTTATTCTTCTTTTAGGCACCTATTGTCACCTATAAAGAATTCTAAATGCACTTTAATATATTTGAAAAAGGTTCCATATTCAAATTACGAAAAAAGAAATTCAAATCTTTTGGTTAAATTCACGGACAGTGAATTTTATTGTTAATATTATATTCTAGGCAGTAATATTGACTCATATTGTATGAAATTTACATTGATGGTGCCAGTAGAGGAAATCCAGGGCTTTCTGGTATTGGAATAATAGCGCTAAAGGACGATAATAGATTATTCAGCTACAGAGAATTTATTGGCACAAAGACCAATAATCAAGCTGAATATTTTGCTCTAAAAAGAGCCTTACAAATAACAAATATTCATACAAATAAGATTCGAATCAAATCAGATAGTATTTTGTTGGTAAATCAACGATCTAAAAAATATAAAATTAGAAATGCTGAGTTAAAAAATATGTCAATGGAAATATCCAAGCTTGAAAAATTGTTTGATTTAGTAGAATATAGACATATCAGAAGAAATGAAAATTATGACGCAGATTTGCAGGCAAATTCCGCCGTAGACGATTATATTAAATATCAAAAAAACAATTCAGATATTGGCAGCAGTGAAGATTCAGAGTTAAACTAAAAATCATCCATGACGAAAAGGCATTAGACTGAGCTGCCATTGATATATGGGAATCTAAAGATTTATCTAATCTACATAAATAATTTTTCATAATTTGTTAGATGAAAGATCGCTCCTTCCCACCGTTATTAAAAATGTTATAGTTTTCGTATTAGGCATACTGATAATAATTTCACTTTACCATTATATTGAGACTGAATTAGATAACCCACTGCCTTTCTTCATAATTTCTAGTGATACAATGGTTCCGACTTTAAAGATAAATGACGTCATATTCATAGGCGATGGAAATTCATTTAATAACACCAAGGTAGGCGACATAATAGTCTTCAAAAAGCCTGCAGGTGAAGATAGGATAATAGTACACCGTATTTCCGAAATAACATTGGAAAATGGAATGAGAGTGATAATTACGAAGGGTGATGCAAGCCCGGTTTCTATACCAGGAGTGGATTTCCCAATAAAGGATAATAATTTCATTGGAAAGGTCAAATTGGTTATCCCAAGCTTTGGAGTAATTTTCATACCTCCATTGAATTATGCGTTTTTTGGAACAATAATCTCAATAGTGGGATTTGCTATTTATATGTATGAAAGAAAGAAAACTTTGCAAAAATAGATCAAATTAATGGTCTAACATATATCAGATTTTTCCGTCCCAGATTTTCAAGGGATAGAAAAGTGTCAGTTTACCGTGATTGCCTTCATGAAAAGAGATATTTATCGAATAGTAAGCAATTATCATAGGCGGTTTTATCCCTGGGAATTCCTGAAAAAATTAAAGCTATCCAAGAAGAAATTCATAGGACTCAAATAAATAAGGCCACAGAATTTCACATTGGAGTTCTTAAGGCAAAGATATCAAAACTTAGACGCGAACTAGATGAAAATACGCATGGAAAAAATCTATCATCAGGAAAGGATAATGAAGGCTTTACTGTCCGAAAGTCGGGCGATGCGTCAGTAGTACTTGTAGGATTGCCTAGCGTAGGAAAATCGACATTGCTCAATGCACTGACAAATGCAAATTCACGTACTGGATCTTACCAATTTACAACACTCACAGCAGTGCCAGGAATGATGCAATATAATGGTTCCAAAATTCAAATACTCGATCTTCCAGGAATCGTAGAGGGAGCTTCAAAGGGTAGAGGTTTGGGAAGAAAAGTTCTTTCGGTTGCCAGAAATGCAGATCTTGTGCTCATGATTTTAGATGTTTTTCAGCCCGAGCTTCTAAACATTTTGGAAAAAGAGCTTCATGAGGTAGGAATAAGGGTTAACAAGAAACACCCTGAGGTATTTATTGAGAAAGCCCATCTTGGTGGTCTTTCCATCCATAACCAAGGATCTAATATTAGTGATAAATTAGTAAGGGAAGTGCTCAAGATTCATGGAATAAACAATGGGCGAATAGTAATCAAGGAACCAAATTTGACCGTCGAAGAATTAATAGACGCTGTTTCTGGTAATAGGATTTACCTGCCCTCTCTTGTAGTCTTGAACAAAATAGATCTAGTTGATAATCAATTCATTTCAGATATAAATAGAAAGCTAAAAAATTTTATCCCAATCTCTGCGGATCATAAAATAAACATTGACCACTTGAAAAGATCCATTTATGAAAAATTGGCGTTTATCAGAATTTACCTGAAACCTAGAGGAAACAAAGCTGATTATGAAGAACCGCTCATCATGAATCGAAATTGCACTATTCGCGATGTCTGTCTAAAAATCCATAGAAATTTCGTTAAGGATTTCAAACATGCCTATGTTTGGGGAAAGAGTGTTAAATTCAGTTCCCAGAAGGTAGGATTGGATCACATTCTGGAAGATAAGGATGTCCTGAGAATAATTTTGAGGTAAGAGTTTCTAAATAATTTTCTAAAATTTGGAAAACTTAAAATCTACGCTTCTGAGGTATGTACAACTGACTCTTGAAATATCCAAAGGTAGTTCTTACTGCAGATCGTACTCTTATGTCGCCATATCGTGGTATATCCCTAGCATCGTTTTTCGGTTGTGCACCAGCTGTTGATCCAAACAGATCTCATAACACATTACTATACAAGGTATTGCGCGACCAAGTTACGCCAAGATTATTGTTTGATTTTATTTGTAATCCCATTTCTCATAATAATGGAACTGCCGATTATGCACCTTATGGATTGAGAAAAGTAGAAGCTTCTTTAGTTAGAGATGGTTACAGCAGAGAAGATGTTGTAGTCGCCCATCCAGATTATGTCGATAAGTTCATTGGTCCTGAAACTGAAGTTGTAGGAACTTACGAAATGGATCCTCTTGGTATGGGTCCTGTAACTATGACTTTTACTTACGGGCGTAAGCAAATTTCATACGATGAATTCTATAACAAAGACCTTCATATGAAAATTAACAGAGCGAAGGAAAAGAACGGAAGCAAGGCAAAAGTGATAGCAGGTGCTTCTGGTACTTGGCAATATAATTATGATCCTGGAAAAATAGAGGAATATGGGTTATATGGAATTGTAGAAGGTGATTTAGGTGGTATTGGTCCTGAAATGGACGGTGCCGGCGCCAAGTTCTTTGATGCATTAATCAATAATGAACTTGAAACAGCAAACCCGTTTAAGAAAAATCCCTTTAAAGTTGAAATAAAAGAATTTGTAAGAGACGATAAGACCCATCATGGAAGGTTCATCCATTATTGGAATGAACCTAGTGTCGATGAAATTCCAACTATAATCAACCCTAGTATGCATGGAATGATTGAAGTTATGAGAGGATGCGGACGCGGTTGTAAATTTTGTGATGTTACACTTAGACCGTTAAGGTATTATCCAGTGGAGAAAGTTGTGAAAGAAATAGAGGTTAATATGAAATACGGGGGCTTGAAGAATGCTTGGGTACACAGTGATGATATTTTTGTTTATGGTCTAAATCCAAGAATAACCAAAAACATGCAACCAAACAGAGAGGCCCTAGAAGAATTATTTTCTGGAATAATGTCTACAGGTATTGAACATACTAATCCTACTCATGGAACTCTAGCTGGAGCCATAGCAGATGAGCGTTTAATACCCAATATTTCAAAAATAATCAAGGCGTCCCCTGACAACATGATAGGCATTCAGTGTGGCTTTGAAACAGGAAGCATAAGATTAATTGGAAAATATGCTGACAGAAAATTATCTCCATTTAAGCCCTCAGAATGGCACTGGGTTGTCAAAACTGGGATAAAGACGTTAAATGAAAACTACTGGGTTCCGGCGTTTACGCTAATAATGGGATTGGATAACGATGAAACTGTAGAGGACAGTTGGGATACAATTGAACTAATTCATTCTATGGAAACAGAACAACCTGATTCTAAGTTTACCACAACTCCATTGACATTTGTTCCAATAGGGCTGCTTGAGAAATCAGAATTTTTTGATATTGGAAATACTATGGATCCGTCTAAATTGGGAGTAATGTACAAGACCTGGCAACATAATTTCAGGTACGGAATCCAGAAATTTATGCATAAAGTAGGCCGCGATAATCCAATAAAGAATTTCTTCTTCGCTGGAATGGCAAGAACATTGGGCGGTGTACCGTTAAGTGCTATGGAAAGATATGCTCGAAAAAGAGGGCCTGAGCACGAAAAAGTAATTGAGAAAATAAAGGCCAAGTATTGGTAAAGTAATACCATAAGCCATACCTCTAATATTAATCAAAAATTTTTCTTATTTTTTGTTGCTATTTCTCATATTGGATTAAATGGTGGCAGTTTTGTGTCGGAGCATACTAGTAATATTAGTCAATTGAAATCATGAATCTCCAATATTTCTCCTTAGCTTTACTAATACCAATTCTTGGTGTAACAAGTATATTCTTAGGCCTTATTCCGTCTTCTATTTGCAGGATTGATCGTTCCTTAGTTAAATTAAGTCCATTGTGTGATTTGTTAATATCCAGAGCCTTTGTTAGTCTACCAGGTCCCTTTATTAGATTCAATTTGTTTTTTATATTGCAAAGAAACATCATGCTATTTATTCCCTCACTTGGTATCAAAGATCTAATTAATACTGCGCCCGCGTCGTTATTCGAAGAGTGTGCAGTAACATTCATACAATGATGCATGCCAAAAATAAAATAAACATATGCTTTACCAACATCTCCGAACATTACCGAATTTCTATTTGTTAAACCGTTAAAAGCATGGCTCGCAGGGTCGTTTTTTGATCCGTATGCCTCAGTTTCATATATAATTCCAGATAATCTCTTGAGCTTTCCTGAACCGTCTTCATACATCCTCACTAATTTCTTACCTAGCAGGTCCCTTGCTACATCTTCGGTATTTCTTGAATAAAACTCAATATCTAGGTGTACCATGATTATTTGGGAAAAATATCAAAATAGGATAATAAGATTTTGATCATCACGCAAGAGTAATACTCCAACGTTTTTATACAAAAAAATTAAATGTTCTATAATGATATAAATACTGATAAGCCATTCAATTAGGTATGTTCCATTTCCACAATTTTACTTTTTTTAAAAAAAATAGTTGCGAATACTGTGGAAAAAATTTTAAAACGTTAGAACAAGTCATGCATCACTTTCAAATATCACATGATAATCAGATATACGAATGTAAAACGTGCAATGTTAAATTTGAAGGAATGGAAAGAATGCGCGATCATATTAAGAAGAATCACAGATACAGAAAAAAAAGTGATGAGCCATTTGCTTAGATATTAGAATAAAACAATAAAATATCCTTAGGTATTATCATGTGTAAATGAATTGTTTAAAATGTGGTAAAAGTTTTGAAGAAAGTGAAGTTGAAGATCCCTCTTCAACAAAGTATCCTTCATGCAAGGATTGCTGGAAAGAATGGACTACTAACGGAGTCATGGTAATAAATGAAATGCATTTGGACATGTCATTACCAGAACACAGAAAAGCGCTAAAAAAATATGAAAGAGCATTCTTCGGATTGGACAAAGTGGAGGAGTTGAAAAAGAACCCCGAAAATCCTTAAACACATTAATTGAATATTATCTTTGCAAGATTCGTTGGGATTTTATTTAATATTTGCTGTCTGTCAGGATTCAGAAATAATGCCTCTTTAAGACAAATAGTGAGTTTATTCCGCTCAACATCACTAAGTGAAAAAAATACATCCAATATCAATTTAGGATCTATCTTGCTAAAAAGATTTACACTATCTAATGTCAGCAGATAACATTGTAGTATCTCTGTCAGTTGAACTGGCTCTATTTCTGAAATCACCTTCATCCAGGTTCTTGTCAATTCAACCAGTTTATCATGTGGAATCAAGTTGATGCAATTTAAACTCCTTGCAATGAGTTCCCTTTTTTCCGATTCTGGCATTTGTATCAATTCCCTAGTTTTGGTTCTGCATATGGATACTTTTAGAAAAGCTGGAAGGTTAGCTATGATAAAAAGTAAGTTTTCAATATCACTGTCAGTGGAATTCATAGGTCGTTATCACGTATCCAATTTATTTTAAACATATTTAATTAGTTATTGTTAATTTTGTTGTCTTCAAAGAACATGGTAGAAGATGAATTTTCTTCTTTTGCACTAGGCGAATTATATCTTGAACTGAGCATAAGGTAAGTGATATGAGTATTCTGAAAAAAATCATTGAAAGATGATAGTATCGAAAATGCTCTTATAGCAAGGAAGCTACATTATTATCGAATAAGAGATTGTCAGAGCTGATTGAATTAAGAAGAGTCTTTGAAGGACTTCACACCTTGTATGAGATACATCTTCCAAAGGTTCATCCCAAGCTCATTCATGATTTGTTGTTGAGAAAACGAAATGATCCAAATAAGGATCCGTTTTACCTGATAGAGATATTCACAAAATCAGAGGCAAATTCTGAAGAAATGCGAAATTACATTATTACCAAGACTGGGATGAGTCCCACAATTCACGACAATGGAACTCACTACGCATTCAACAATAAATTAACATTGGAATTTCTCAAGGAACTATCAGATTTGAAGGATGTGATAGCAGTGTATGGGGATTATATGGGAGCTGTTACCGGAGTAGGAGCCTCACATGATCACAGAGAACATGAGCATGGTTGGATCAAATGAAATATCCTTCTCAAAATTATTTTTTATTGACAATAAAAAAACAGTAAAAGACATTTAAGACAATCAGGCGTCCTACACGTTACGAATTGCTATTTTTGTAGTAACTTTAGGACCTTCGTTATTATGCCTTGATGGTCTGCTTGTACTTCAGTAGTAACTAGTAAAAGGTGGTCATTATCTAAAGGAGCTGTAATACGCTTTATTTTTTCATATTCAGCCATTGCATACTTTCCTTTGCCTACCTTGGACGCTAAAGAATTGCGCAATCCCCACCTAGCGAGTGCTTGCAAATTAGATCTCTTTGTTTCTTCAGCTGTTAGTATATTATCCAAGCCTTCACGTTGACCGCCGAATTTAATCTCACCTGACTCGTCACATACACCTGCGAAACGAATGTTTGAGTCCAGTTCTAATATTTCTTCACACAACTTAGCAAAATCCATATTAAATAGTATCTGTAGTTCGAATCGACTATATAAAATTGAGTATCCAACAGTAAAAATGCCATATACGCAATAGCTAGACTACTACTCATTATGACAAGTTTCGATCATGATAAATTGTTGATATGTAATATAGGAATTCTGGGCCAAGTAATCAACACTGGTCAAAAACTAAACTTGAGATTCTTGATTATCCTTATATTTACTTACAATTCATTGACTTTGATATGGTGTGTAAAGTAATAGTAGGCGGTTTTTACGGTGATGAAGGAAAAGGAAAGATAATTGCTTATTTATCAATAAAGGATAACCCTCAAATTGCTGTAAGGGGAGGAGTTGGAGCAAATGCCGGTCACACCTTTGTTTACAATGGTGAAACATTCAAGGTCCGTATGCTGCCAAGTGCAGTATTAAACCCTCAAACCAAACTTATGATTGGCGCTGGTGTTCTCGTCACACCAAATATCTTAATAGACGAATTACACAGATATAATGTAGAGAAGAGGATTATAATAGACAATCACTGTGGAATTATTGATGATGCACACATTCGAAGAGATATGGAAGATGCACATCTAAAAAAAACTGTAGGTACCACGGGTACTGGCACAGGTCCCGCAAATTCTGATCGTGCACTAAGAATCCTAAACTTGGCTAAAGACGTTAATGAATTGAAAGGCTTTCTTGGAAATGTTTCCGAGATTGTTAATGAATCTATTGATAAAAAACAATCAGTAATTATCGAGGGAACACAAGGAACCTTTCTTTCTTTGTATCATGGCAATTATCCATTTGTAACTTCTAAGGACGTTACTGCTTCAGGAATTTGTTCTGATATTGGAGTAGGACCAAAAAAAGTGGATGATGTTATCTTAGTCTTTAAAGCATACGTTACGCGTGTTGGTGGTGGCCCCTTAGAGAATGAAATCACAATTGACCAAGCCCAAAAATTGGGGTGGGTAGAATTTGGTAGTGTGACTGGGAGACAAAGGAGGTCTTCACCGTTCAATATGGAGTTGGCTAAGAAATCAGTAAGGCTAAACAGTGCAACTCAAATAGCTGTTACTAAGTTGGATGTAGCTTTTCCAAATTGTGCAGGGATGAAAGAATTCTCAAAATTACCTCCTGAAGCAAGGAATTTTATAAATGATATTGAAGATAATTTGGGCGTTAAGGTTGTACTTATAGGAACTGGTGCCGAAATAAATGAAATAATTGATCGTCGAACATAAAAATAGTTTAAGGGCCTCTGAATGAGATTGATCTACGCAAATTTTGATATTCGTATGATTTTAATAATGTTATTTTAGAACGTAAATCATTGAAACTTAAATCATCTTTCTTTATTGAAGTTTCCACTATTCAGGATTTTGGCAGACTTGTCTGTGCCTTCGAACGGACACCGCTACTTACTTTTTCCTTCACATCAGATAAACAGGATTTGTTAGCAACACAAATCGATTTTTTGAATAATATTCCGGTAATATACTACGTCAAGCATTCTAGTTCTGGTCAATA
>VBPX01000058.1:26493-40433 GCA_005877075.1 Nitrososphaerota archaeon
TGTATACTCTCCAATTATCTCGGTCGATAAATTTCCACCGATTTTTTGGCGTAGACCAAAAGGCACAAAGAATCCAAAATACGCACCAATCAAATTGAGTAATTTCCAAAGCTTGGTAAAAATTGCATCATATAAAATGATATATGATGAATCACCACTACCTCTCTTTGTTTTCAGGAGTACTAAAAATTCAAAATATGTTGTTGGTACGGCATTGAATATGGCTGAATCTGATGGAATCTCTTATTTTTATTATGCAACTATTCCTGAAAATCCACTACATTCATTCATAAAATATTCGAGTCTAAAATCAGACGATCCAACATTCACAAATAACATTGAGGAACATGGATACATTTACATCAAATTGATCAAATTATTTGGCTCACATCCTTTAGTGAAAGTAAATGAATAAAATTCCGCCATATAGAAAGCGTATCGCTCAAATCTCACTTGCCAATAAGAGTTTCATAATCCTTGCCTTAGATCTGGAATCACGATACCAGAATATTAGATATGTTCAAAATATGATACGGAATTTGTATCCATTCCTTTGTGCTATTAAAATGAATTTCCACTTGTTACTTCCGTCCAATAGGAGAACCATTTTGGATATTAATAAGATTATACATTCTTATGGATTGCAGTCAATAGCAGATATCAAACTAAATGACATTGGCAATACAAATGAAGTTACCATAAAATATTTGCATTTAATGGGCTTTGATTCTGTCATCGTAAATCCAATAATTGGAGAAAAAGAATTAAGCTCGCTCGTGGGCTTAGCTCACAAAATCGGAATGGGCGTGCTCTCATTGGCCTACATGAGTCATGAAAATACTAGAGAAGGATATGGTCTTGATGTGGTTCTAAGAAAATCAAATCAAAAGGAATTTTTGCCTCTTTTTGAAGTCTTCGTAAGATATGCCAAAAAAAGTAATGTCGATGGAATCATAGTAGGAGCGACACACTTGAAGATATTAAAACGTATATCAACCCTTACCAATATTCCTATTTATTCTCCGGGTCTAGGTACTCAAGGTGGTAACCCCAGGTTAGCAATTCAAAATGGAAGCAGCTATCTGATAATGGGTCGCTCTATTTTGTATTCAAAAGACAAACGTAAAACATTGTCTAGATTATTGGAATTGCAAGAGTTACGAAAATAAGATGATATTTGCAGCCTTTAGTTGAATTTTATGATTATGATATTTTTCGAGTTACTAATATTGAACCTAACCATTTGACAACGTTTTATAATCAAACTTCCAGCTTTTCTAATTATGGTTACAGTTACTATAGTCCAAGACCAATAAATCATCTGAAGCATTTGATTAATTTGACCGAAGGAAAGATAAGTTACTTTTTTAGCAGTAACTAACCTATAAAAATTTTCGCAATTTACGAGAACTTGCCTTAATCTTTGATGATTAAATTGGATTGTGATTGTCTGGCATAACATATAACTTGATTATCTAGAGTGCATCGTTTTAAAAAGAAATCCATGTGCTAGTAATTAATATTGGAAGGAAGATCCTGTAAAAACTTTGTAGCAGAAAGTAATGCGTTTTTTGCATTTGCAAATGTTACTTGATTAGTTGCAATATTGATATCTGCCCAACTATAACCTATATGTTCATGAGATATTTGCACTCCTTTTACATTTGTCGATGCTAGAAATAAAATAACTTGTTTTGAAATCAAAGTTGCTTTTCTAGAATATTTATAATTGATTACGTATCTAAAATTTGGTATCAATCTAAATTTCGATATTCCTGTTTCTTCTTTCAATTCCCTACTAGCAGCCTGAATTTCCGTTTCATTAAGTTCAATATTTCCTTTAGGAAAATCCCAATGACCGGATGTATAATGAAGTAATAATACAGAATGACGAGAATGAAAATTATTGGAAATGAGAATAAAACCCGCAGATTTTTCCGTCATCATATCAATCTTTCAAAAACAAAAATTCTAGGCACTAACTACTATCAATAAATTTATCTTCAAGTGATTCAAAGTTTGCATAAATTGGAGAATATCCATGAATTTCTAACCATTGTTTCTTGTCTATCCAGGTACTACAGAACCACTTTTCATTCTTTTTATCGTATTCACCGTGTTGTGGCATTCGATATTGTAGAAACAATAACTCTGCCAATATCAATATTGTCTTATTTTCCATATCTTCTTCTGCGTCGTTGAAATGTCCTAATTGCCCGCATAAGATCAATCTTTCGAAATTCAGGCCAAAAAACATCCATAAACACTAATTCACTATAGGCACTCTGCCACAATAGAAAGCCGCTAAGCCGCTTTTCCCCAGAAGTTCTCAATATAAGATCTGGTTCTGGTTGGGGCAAATGTGACGTATACAGATATGAATCTATAGATTGTTCATTAATATTGGATATTTGTAACTCCTTTTTCTCTACGTCGCGAGCAATTTTTCTAATTGCCTCAACCAATTCTTGTTGTCCGCCATACGCAACAGCAATATTTAGGAACGTTAGATCGTAGTGATTAGTCTCTCTTTCAAGTTTAAATAGAATCTCTTTTATTGATTTTGGAAGGGCTTCTATATTTCCAATAGCCTTTATTTTCATTTCCCTTTCGTGGATTCTTGAATCATTGTACAATTTCTGAAGTTTTATTCCAAGGAGATTGTATATGTCATCTAATTCCTTCTTGTCACGTTCAAGATTTTCGAGGGACAAGACGTATAGTGTAGTTATTTTTATTTTGAGATCATAAATCCAAGTCAGTAACTGTTCAGCTTTATCTGCACCAATGGTATGTGCACCCTTATTTGCCAAAAAATTGTATTTAGCCCATCTTCTATTTCCATCCAATATTATGGCAACATGATTTGGAAGAGGGTCTTGTTTTATTTGGGACTCTAGTTTACGTTCATAAAATCTATAAAACCAATTGTCATTGATGAGATTGTAAATAAAACCTTGCATATTCCTTCTATTCAAATTTTTTTAAATCGTGTAGTACCTTTCATTTGAGGATTAGTCTAATGTTTTAATTGTTCCCCACCCTTTTTGTTTCTAAAATATTGAAACAAAAATGTTGTAGCAATGAGCGTAATAGCCAAACCAATGAACAATGAAGATATAAGATTGAACGGATTGGTTTTTTCTGTTAAAACGGAAGTAAATTGAATTGCGGGTATGTATATCAATCCCAGTATTACCAATCTGAGGATATCTGAAAGTATTCTTATACTTCCTTTAAACCAGTTACTAAGAAAGATACCGCCGAAAATAGTTCCTATTCCTATCCAAATTAAAGTTATTGAGCCATGAACAAAGTCACCTACGACAATCCTATTTGTAATAATTTTCGACATACTAGCATCTTTCTCAATAATTCCATCAGGAATGCTAGATATTCCATTAGAAATCCCTACTAATATTATCATTATTCCAGCAAAGGCAGAAAATATTCTAATGAAGGTGGAAGGTGCAGTACGATTTAGTGAACCGATTGACTTGTCAATATCAAAGGCCCTGATTACAAATGCAACACCCAGAACACTAAGTACTATCGCCAAAGCTTCTCTTGTAAAACCAAAAATTGTAGCAAAACCACTAGAAATAAGTAACGCGCCGGGAACTCCCAAAAAGAACTTTGAGTATCGAGGATCATAAACTAACATCTTTACATATTTTCCAAAGACTGCATAAGAATATTCTACACTTCTACTATGTCGCATAATTATTCTTTGAATAGATATTACTGGAACCATAGCTTGTATTAGTGGTATTACCGTTTCATCATCCTCGCCATCAGAAACAATTACAACTCCCTCGGCCTTGAACTTTGATAAAACTGAAATTAATTCAGAAGATATTTTTTCATCTGCTTCTATCCCACGATTATAAGCTCCGGTAATAATAGCTACCTCAGATTCGTATCCCTTTGTTACAAGTTCTTCATATATTTTTATGGCCCCAAAAATTGCATTAGCATCAGCATCTTCTGGATCTTCAATTGCTAGCCTGGTTCCTGCATTAATACACTGATCTCTCCCAAAAACTGGAGTTTCAACACCGCCTTTTTTTCCGATATCATCATCTCTATCTATGCAAACAACAAGAACTCTTCTATAATGGGTTGAGATAGAGGAATAATCCAAACTCCTTTTGTCCCTTATGTATTCGAGGTCCTTTGGCAATTTTTTCTACGAACTAGATATGCACCAGAGGCTAATTAATTTGATGGTCCAATAATAGTATTATTTTAGAGTGATATGAAAACAAATAATGATATCGAACATTTTTTGATATCTAATATTCTATAATTCATATAATACTTTTAATCTACAACCTTGTTCTAAATAAAAAAACTTATCTAAACAGACTTACATCAAATTACCAGTTGATATCGGACAATAGCAATATCATAAATTATCCTTCAGGATATGCATTAAGAACTATGAAATATCAAAATTCACTAATGGTAAATGTATGTGACCTTTCTTTAATTGATAAAAAAATCCATCATGGGGATATTACAATCAATATAACAAAAAATTACTGGATGGACAAAGTAGCAGATGAAAAAGAGGTAGAATCGTATCTCAAAAAATCTTCCATTTCAAATTTAGCTGGTGAAAAGACAGTAGATAAAGCAATTGAAATGAATCTTGCCAAAAGATCCAGTGTCAAGTATTTCTCAAATGTTCCATTTCTTATGATTTATAGATTTAGAGAATCATATTAAGTCATGAAATGTCAAAAACAAATGATTACATACATGATTTTCCAAATGGAGTTTTATTAGATGGATAAAAAAGAAAGCCTTAATTTCACATTACATATTCCTGAAGAACGAATTTCAGTAGTTATAGGCAATAAAGGAAAAACAAAAAAAGAGATTTGCAAAAGGTGCAATGTAAATATTGAAATTGAGAGTAAAACAGGTGAGATACTAATATCATCGACATCCAAAAATTTGGATGAATTCGGTGCATTAAAGGCAAGAGACATCATTCACGCCATTTCACACGGTTTTTCCCCAGAAAGAGCGTTTAGGATATTAGATGAAGAAACACTGTTTCAGATTCTGGATCTTCGTAATTTTACAAGTTCATCCAATTCCACATCTAGAATTAAGGGAAGAATCATTGGTGAAAAAGGAAAAGCACGAAAAAATCTAGAAGAATTAACCAATGCATTTATCTCAATTTACGGACACATAATTGCTCTGATTGGAAATTATGAAGAAACAAAGCTAGCACTTGATGCAATAACGTTACTAATCAATGGAAGATCTCATAAAACTGTCTATGAGATGCTCTATCAAGCGAAAAGAAAATCTAAGATTGAAAAATTACAACTCTGGGAGAATTAATAGTTGAAGGTTAACCTGTTTGATTAGATTGCTAGCGTCTTCAAACCTGATGAATAGACAGAGATATGGATTGACATATAATATCAAACAAATTGACTGGTTCCCAAAAATGGAATAATAGCGTTACCTATTTAGAATATCATAACAGGACTAGCCTTGCTACCATTGATTGTCAATCAGTTATCATTCCCAAGATTACACTTGGAATATGGATCGCAATAGTATCAAATCGTGATTTTGGCTATGAATCTTTCCACCTTTTGAATAGATCATGTTTGATTTTTAGCTGGTCGAGAATTTTTCCAACCAAATGATCTACAATTTCGTTTATTGTTCTAGGTTTATGATAAAACCCGGGCATAGCTGGCAAGATTATTGCACCTGCATCTTGTAACTTTATCATATTTTCTAGATGAATTCTTGAAAGAGGTGTTTCCCTTGGAACTAGAATCAATTTTCGTGATTCCTTTAAAGTAACAGATGCGGCACGAGAGATTAAAGTATCATCATAGCCATTTGCAATGCTGGAAAGGGATTTCATGCTACAAGGTACTATAACCATTCCATCATGAAGAAAAGACCCGCTAGAAACGGACGCATCTAGCTTGAAATTTTCGTAATTAACGGCACAGAGAGACTTTACGTATTCTAAAGTTTTATCTGTTTCAATTGCTATATTTTTTTTTGCCCATTCGCTGATAATTAGATAAGTTTTAATATTAATAGAATGGAGGATCTCCAATAATCTTATTCCATAAATAATCCCGGATGCGCCTGAAAAACCAATAACTATTCGGTCATATATTGTTTCTGGGAGCAACATGCTAATTATTGTTGAACACTTATTTATTGTTGATATTAATTGAACAAGGTGCTAACCATATTTGGAACCATTGCATTAGATACTACGCGTACACCTTTTCATACTGTTGAAAGGACTTTAGGAGGAACAGCCACTTTTTCATCAATTTCAGCATCAAAATATGTAGCCACATCAATAGTAGGGATAGTGGGTTTTGATTTTCCACCTTCTTATCTTGAGATCCTAAAAAGCTTTCTTGATGTTAGAGGATTAATAATAAGTGAAAAGGAAAAAACCTTTCATTATGATTCTTCATTTGGCTATGACCTTTCAAAGAGAACAACTAACAAAACTGAACTTAATGTAATTGCAAATTACCAATTGACAGTACCAGATGAATTTATTGATTCAGAATATGTATATCTTGCCAATAATGATCCTGTCCAGAACATGAACGTATTAAATTTGTTTTCTAAACCAAAGATAGTAATTTGTGATACAATGGATTTTTGGATTATAAATAAAAGAGACGAGGTCATTAAGATGGTTAATAAAGTCGATGGAATAATATTAAATGAATCCGAAGCTAAATTGTTATTTAAGGAGGATAATATTTTCAAGTGTGCTAGACTTTTAAATTCAAATGGTCCTGCTTTTGTGGTAATTAATAAAGGAGAAAATGGATCGCTACTATTCTATGATAATGAATTCTTTCCAATGCCAGCCTATCCAATCGAGATTCTTAAAGATCCTACGGGTGCTGGTGATTCATTTGGAGGGGCGTTTATGGGGTACCTTTCACAACAAGGAAAAATAGGTTTAAAAACTTTGAAGAACGCAATGGTTCATGGGAATGTTATGGGCTCCTTTGCTATAGAAGATTACGGAATTAATAAACTTGTCAATATTAATTCCGATGATATCAAGAAGAGACGCGAAAAATATGTTGACATATGCTCTTTCTGAGAACTCTATATTTTGCCGTATCACTGGTAACTGTGTAAATCATGTGCCATGTTTATCAAAAGTGCATTTTTCCGGTAGTACATCACTTTTTTAGCAAACACTGATAACAAACCAATAAATAAAAAATAGGGCTCACAGATAATAATTGGACAAAATTAGGGATAATCTCATCGCCAATATTGATTTATCACCCATTGAAGCGGAAATATTCTTGTACTTGATAATTAATGGAAAGACTTCACAAGCTACCATAGCCAATAAGGTAAATCTATCTTTAGAAAAAACTGCCGAGTTACTCAATGATCTAATTGAAAAAGGAATGATATTAGAGATCTCTGAGGAGTATGAAACATTTCATCCCAAATTTTCCATAACAAATGCTTATCGAAAATATTGCCAAAGAATAGGCATAGCGTTCAAAAAAAACGTTCAAATTGATAATTTGGCCTCTGTAGTGGAAAAGATTTATGAATCTGCAAGAACTAAATAAGGCATGTAGAATTCATTAACTTATCAAATGTCAACCATTCCAGAAAACAAAGTGGTTTATTTCGGGGTAATAAACATCAATGAAAACAATAAAACCATTGGAGCTATCGATATCTGGAGAAATGTAATAAATAAAAAAATGTTTTGTGAAGAAAAAAGATTGGGAATTTTGGAGATTGTTGACTATATTGGAATGCCTGCAATTCCAGAAGACCAAGAATGGGCCGTAGCCATAAACAGAAATAGGTTTGGTAAAGAGAGATGGAAATTGATAAAGATAATAAAAAGCGGAAAATTTTCGTTTATAGATACTGATGATGAAACTACCATTAATGTAGATGTGTCTAATCACAGGATAGTAGATGACAATTGGTGGAGCTTTCTAGTTGCGAATAATGTAAACAGAACAATTGAAATTACAAATGAGGCAAATCCAAAGTGATTCGTGATACTCTTCCTTCGGACGACCCAGAAATATACGTGGAAAATGCTCGAGGAGGACAGTATGCCAGCAAGTTGAGTGGCTATTTTATCGTCAAGGGCACCAAATTAAAATTCAATGCAATTGCCTTTGGAAGGATTGGAGGACATAACATCAGTTTGAACCTAACAAAAAAGACTCTGTCCAAATTGGAAGAATTTGGTTATGATACAGAAGATTTTCAATTATTACTACAACGAAAGCTTGTTGAAGGCGAAGTAATATTGTTAGATCCTAAAAAAAATAAAATTACACCATAGCATCTGCTAGTGCGGATTCGCATTTACATTCCTTTCTAATTTTAGGAATGGTAGGTATGAATTTTGAAAGCAAATCCTTAATTTTATTGGCATTTTTGCTCAGTACATCGAGTATTTCTCTGGATGAAACTGGTTTCTCATACCAAACATCATAGTCAGTTACGGTTGCTATTGGCACGTAACATATTTCCATTTCTCTTGAAAGTACACATTCAGGAACGAGCGTCATTCCAATAATGTCCCCTTTTAAAATTTCTTTAAAATATTTTGATTCGGCTCTTGTCGAAAAACGAGGTCCCTCTATACAAATGTAGCTCGAACCATCATGTACCTCATAACCATTGTTTTTACTAACTTTAAGAAAAAGACTTCGCAATTCATTACAAAAAGGATCTGCAAATGACACGTGGTAGACTTGCCCTTCGTCATAGAAAGTATACTCTCTTTTTTTAGTAAAATCAATAAATTGATCGGGCAATACAATATCGCCTGGTTTATAGTTATTTTGAAGACTTCCTACTGCTGACGGTGCTATGATCCTTGAAACACCCAGTGAATGTAGAGCCCAGATATTTGCTCTACTATTAACCTTGTGTGGAGGAATTGTGTGGGCTTTTCCATGACGAGGAATGAATGCAATAGACCTGTCATTGTATTTCCCAAGAGTTATCAGATCTGAAGTGTTTCCGTAAGGGGTAAAGATCTTGATTGATTCTGCATATGTAAGTAACTCCGCATTATAGATTCCAGTTCCTCCTATAATACCTATTTCAGCAGAATATTTTTTCATGCATCAATCATACTCCAAAATGAACTTGAGATCATATCCCTGACTTCTTAGTTTATCCAATCCTCCCAATTTATTCAAGCAGATAATAAATACGAATCCAACAACAATACCTCCTAATTTTTCAATAAGGGAAGCAGCGGCAATAGCCGTACCTCCCGTGGCAAGCAAGTCATCTGCAATTAGAACTTTTTCTCCACTTAAAATAGCACCATTTTGAATTTCCATAACTCTAGTCCCATATTCAATACTACAAGATTGTTTAATCGTGGGACCAGGTAGTTTACCTTCCTTTCTGATCAAAACTATTCCTTTATTCAAACGCATTGCAAGTAGCGTTCCAACTATAAATCCTCGTGATTCAATTCCCGCAATCTTTTTCATTTGAAGATTATTGCACATATTGAATAATTTTTCATTTAGATAATTCAAGGGTTCTGGATTTCTCACCAGGGGATTAATGTCCCTGAACAAAACTCCTTTTGTAGGAAAATCTTTCCATGTTGCTACTAGATCTTTAAAATCTACATCATTCATTACTGATTGTTTTTCTTATCCTATTCATCTACATAATTAACCTTCCGATAGTTCAGGATAAGAACGAGAACTTGTATGAAATTTGATTATATCGAGTTCACTAAAAAGGGAATAAATTAATTTGCTTTTAATCCGAATATTCTATCAAAGTATTCAGATTGTTCATTAACTATTTGTGCCGATTCACCTTCGTCAACACCTGCTAGATCTTTTGCTAACTTCTTCTTGTATCCGAGCTGCATTTGTCTAGCAATTTGTATCCTTTGTGCTTGTGGCGACCCAGCACCATGCATTGATTCAGTGAGATACCCAACAGCGTTTCGTCCCATAGTCATATTTTCAATAAGTCGCAAGATACGAATTCTATTTTCTGTAGAAACACCTTTACGTCCCCTTAGGTATTTTTCAAGAAGTGGTCCTGTATCAGGACTACGAAAGTCTTTTTCAGAAGGCATGGTAACCATCAATCCACCAGCTATATCTTGCGCCAGTCTACCTATTTCGTACGGAAATCTTGTTACGTTGTGTTTGCAGACATTGGCTAGCATGTCATCATTTTGAAAATTTCCTGATAGGGTTTCATGCGCCTGATATGATGATGCTATTCCTGCACCAAAGATGGTTTCGTTTAGGTGTGTCATTTCAACTAATTTATCTTTAATATGTGATGCATTGGAAATTCCGTTATAATCCGCGATTGAAGCTGCGGCACCGATTAGTACATCACCTAACCCAGTCTTACATACATAACTACGTCTATGATAACAAGTAAACCGCTCAACTAACATTGAAGCAAATTCGTATTCACCATCCATAAAGATTAGATCGTTTGGAATGAACGCATTATCAAAAATTATCATTGCTTCTTGTCCAGAAAATTTAGAGTTACCAGCATCCAGATCACCGCCTTCCATGCTCCGAGTGTCGCACGATTGCCTTCCATAGATATAAGTAATTCCTTCTGCATCCGCAGGTATTGCGCCCACAATTGCATAATGCTTATCTTCATCCCTTAATCGCATAGTGGGCATCACGAGTATCCAGTGAGAATTGATGCATCCAGTTTGATGGGCCTTTGCACCAGATATGTAAATACCTTTTTCGTCTCTCTTTGAAACGTGTACAAATAAATCTGGATCTTCTTGTTCCGAGGGACCTAAACTTCTATCCCCTTTAACATCGGTCATTGCGCCGCCAATGACAAAGTTCTTGTCTTGCATCATTTTTACAAATTTTTTAAAACGATCATGATATGGCGTGCCGAATTTTTTGTCAATTTCAAAAGTCGTAGAATATAATGAATTTAGTGCATCCATTCCTACACATCTTTGAAAGCAGGTTCCTGTAAGTTGTCCCAGTTTCCTTTGCATTCTATTTTGATTAACTAGATCTTCAGCACTTTCTGTAATATGTAAAAACCTATTTACTTGATTTCCGGTCAATGAAGACTGTGCCGATGCCAATTCAGGATTTTTGTCAGCTAAATCGTATGTTTCAGCTACTGCATTTATTGATGGTCTTATCATTGGATGATCAACAGGTTCCTTTACTAATTCACCAAAAAGGTAAACTTTCATTTTCCGACCTCTCAAGCTCTGAATATATTCTTTTCCTGTCCTAATCGGCATGATACAATTACAATGGGCTTTGATAATATTTATATATTCTTAAAAAAACATGAAAATTTTAGAGCAAAAAATAGTATTATTTTTTCGCCCCTAATGTCCTGTTTTTCAGTCTCATATGTTTTCCGTGGCATTTTCTACATCTTGAAGCAAGTATTGGATTTTTTCCCCCACAATCAAAACAGATTTTATAAAATAATCTTCTCTGCTGTGCGATATGTTTCTTATTAGTATCAGTTATTGGCATATTGTTGATTTTTTTATCCTAAATTTTTATTTTTCGAATTTTCGAGAACTTCAGCACGTTCATAACACTTCAATAATGGGCAGTCATTAATTGGATTTTTCTTTGCATAAAGATGTCAAGTTTTGGGGCATTCTAACTTGGAGTCATGATTTTTTCGGACTAGATATTAAAAAAAATTTGCTCAACGATTTATCATGAAAACCTTATCTGCAATGACCTCCTTAATAATACTATGTCTTCTGAGCAGTCAAGCAAAACTGCACAAGGGATGAATAAGTGGAAATGTGAAATTTGTGGAAAAATGTTTGATACAATAGACATGTTGAATTACCACAATCTACTAGAACATAGCGAACATAAGAGACCTCCGATTGGAATTGGATAAAATATGTTCTAGATTATCCGGCTCCAGGTTTGCAAGCTTTTGTTTTCCCTCATTGTAGTGATTGTTGCACTTGACATATAAGAAAATCCCAATTCTGGACATGATTAACTCATAGGATTCTCTAAAGCTAATTTTTACCTAATATGTTAGCACAAACTCTTCAGCGACCAGTAAATTTTATTACTCGTATGGGTATTATATGATAAATGTTTGGAAAGGCGAAGTGTAAAATATGTGGAGAAAAAATTAGGTTTGCCCTCAGACATTTGAGACAGAAACATCCCGAGACTCTAATAGATGAAGATATTAGTAATTTAAGAATGGAAAATATCATGAAAAAGTACTTTACGTAGTAAGGAACGTAATATACTGGATGTTCAATTAATGTGCAATATGAATTGAGATCTAGGATTCAAGCACTAAATGGATGAGCATCAAATCTGATTGTGGAGGTAATCTTTTTAATTACAGTGTATGAAATAATATGACAAATCAGTTATAATATATGAAAGTGGAAAACGCCTTAAAAGATCAGTATAGAAAGTTAGCAAAACACGAAGGCTATCGTAGTAGATCTTCATACAAGTTGTTAGAACTTAACAAAAAATACGACATAATAAAGAATGATGATACCATTATAGATATCGGTTGTGCCCCTGGTGGATGGTTGCAAGTTTCAAAGAAATATAGTGGTCCGAATGGCAAAGTTCTTGGTTTGGACATAAATCCCGTTGAACCCCTAATTGGCATTAAGATTATTCAGGCAGACATAGAGGATGTGAATATCGTACAGACTATCAAGAACAGTATTCGAATTCCAATTGATGTTGTCCTATCTGACTTGGCGCCCAAGATCAGTGGCATTTGGCATTTTGATCATGAACGGCAGGTATCACTTACATTGGTTGCTTTGAATATATCAACACAAATTTTAAAACGCGGTGGCAATGCCGTGTTTAAAATCTTTGAAGGCGATAATTCCAATATTGTTAAACAAGAAGCATCTAAAGTATTTTTGAAAGTAACAACAAGTAAACCCAAGGCAAGCAGGCAAAAAAGTAGTGAGTTTTATCTAATTTGTTCCGGCTTTAGCGCTGATGTACAATAACGCAAAAGCTTTTATGAAAACTAAATTTCGTGATTCAAAAACAGGATTAGAGTGATTCTCCGACTCCAGGGGTATCTTTTTCAAGTTTAGCAATTTTCTTTGCAAGATTCTCCATAGTCCCAGGGATATGACATTTACACATACAATCCTGACATTCAAGATGTCTATTACTTTTGCAATCACTTGAGATGCTGCTGCTCATTAATAACGACCATGTGTTTATTCATATTATAGTTTTCTTGAATTTCACCCGAATACGGACCTCATTAATGCTTTCTACCACGAATAAATCAACTACTTAATACTTTAGAAAGATTTTATTTAATGAATAATATGTAACTTCCTACCTTATTGCTTAAATTTGATGTTTTACAGTTCAAATTAACTCATGAAGAACTATGATTTAAGATCAATTTGGATTTGTAATGAATGTAGATCTACATTTTCATTTCGTTCTGATGTTGAGGAACACATAGAAAAAATGGGACATAATAGCATAAATGAATATGACATGCTATCTGGCAAGCTTTTAGGTAGAGAGTAATTCGGTACTCATATTCATAATTCAAATTCATATTTTCCTAAAATCTCGAATATTTAATGAATTTGTTTAATACTTAATATAAAGAAAAAATTGAGTAGATTTTAAGCCGGGGTCGCCTAGCCTGGTAGGGCGCAAGCCTGGAAGAATGTAAGCACTGAAAGCTTGTGACCTGTGAAGGTCTCGAGGGTTCAAATCCCTCTCCCGGCGCAGTTTCAACTTTTTTAATGAAAATTACAGTCTTAGTTTATCGAAAAAAAAGTACTGCTTAAATTAGTGGACATTCTACTAGTTGTAGGTAAGAGATGTACTATAAGATTATCAAAGGTAAAAAAATATTTGTTGCTTTAA
>VBPX01000041.1:0-18340 GCA_005877075.1 Nitrososphaerota archaeon
TTGGCGCGATAAGAGATTTCATAACAGGCGCCTTCATCTTGACACAGGATAAAACATTTTTGAAACAAGAAGAATTTACTAATCTAGCATTACTGGGCGGTTACTCCGGACCACTTCCTGAACCAAAACATCTTGAAAATGACAGAAAAATCTATACTGGAAAACAGCTTTTTTCACTCTTCTTGCCTAAAGACTTTAACTATGTAATTACTTCGAAATGGAACAAGGCGTCAAAGGGCGAAGGAAAAGAAGGACGATTCAGGGGATCATTATCTGGTAAAAGAGTCGATTTTTCAAGCAGAACAGTCATTTCTCCGGATCCCAATCTGACTATCTCAGATGTTGGAGTTCCAGTCGATGTGGCAAAAAAACTCACTATACCTGAAACTGTTAGCGAGTGGAATATAGAGGATCTAAAGAAAATGATAATAAACGGACCTAATGATTATCCTGGCGCTAATTACATCATAAGAACTGACGGAGTAAAAATACGACTTGATTATGTTACTGATAGAAATGTACTAGCAGATTCAATAAGTCCCGGATATGTTGTAGAAAGACATAGAGCTTTATGTCGTAAACGAACTATCAAGGGCTCGTGATAGAGCTGGAAAAACTGCAGATCGTGCATTTCCTGACGATAATTCTGGTGTTATTATGGCTTCTACTGGTGCAAGAGGTTCTACGCTGAATATCGGACAAATGACAGCTGCGCTAGGACAGCAGTCAATTAGAGGTAGAAGAATCACCAAAGGATATAGAGATAGATCGCTTGCACACTTCAAACCAAATGATGCTAATCCGGATTCAAAAGGATTTGTAAAATCAAACTATAGGGATGGACTAAGTCCACTAGAATTTTTCTTCCATGCAATGGGTGGGAGGGAAGGACTTGTTGATACTGCTGTTAGGACTCAACAATCTGGATATATGCAAAGAAGACTGATAAATGCGCTTGAGCACATGAAAATAGAATATGATCAAACAGTTAGGGATCCACATGGTAACATCATTCAATTTGTTTATGGAGAAGATGGAATAGATCCTGCAAAAAGCGATCATGGAGAGGCAGTAAATATTTCTAGATTAATCGAAAGTGAATTACTTGTTGATGAAGGCAAGAAAGCAACAGAAAAAGAAATTTCAGAAGTAGTCACTAAATATGGAAAGAGACTTAATCCAAGACTTAGAGAGAAGCTGTTACTATCTCTTAGTCAAAACAGAATAAGCAAAGAAGGTACTAACAAAGTGATAAAGAAGGCAGTGGATCTTATCAATAAAGCAATGGTAGAACCAGGAGAAGCTGTAGGAGTTGTCACTGCTCAATCTATTGGGGAACCAGGAACTCAAATGACACTAAGAACTTTCCATTTTGCAGGAGTTAAGGAAAGAAATGTTACATTAGGATTGCCAAGATTGATTGAACTAGTAGATGCAAGAAAAAAACCGGTTACACCAACTATGGACGTTTATCTGGATGAAGAACACCGAACTTCAAGAGAGAAAGCTCTCAATGTTGCAAGAGATATAATTTTTACAAAGGTTGCAGACTTGATTGAAAGAGGCGAAACTGACTATTCTGGAATACTCACGTTTCATATATCCGAATCAAAGTTATCTGAACGCGGTTGTTCAATAGACGATATTATGGAAGTGCTTAAAGGGCCCAAGAAAAAGTACGATGTTACTTTACAAGAAACAAAGAAAATTATAAAAATTTCCATTGCAGGAGAACCTGATGCCCAAACGTTACTAACAATGAAAAATAAACTTTTGAACGCAAGAGTTAAAGGCGTCCAAGATATAGAAAGGGTAACAATCGTAAAACAAAATGATGAATGGGTAATTCAAACTTCAGGTTCAAATTTATCAAAGATAATAGCCATAGATGGCATAGATACTTCTAGAATTACAACAAATAATGTTTATGAAGTTTGGCAGACTCTGGGAATCGAAGCTGCAAGAAACGCATTGATTAAAGAAGTAACCAATACCCTTGAAGAACAGGGATTAGAAGTTGATATGAGACATATCATGTTAGTTGCAGACCTTATGACTTCTAAAGGACACTTGCAACAAATAGGAAGGCATGGAATTGCGGGTACCAAAACTTCTGTATTGGCAAGAGCTGCATTTGAAATCACGGTACCTACTATTGCAAGAGCATCTTTGGAAGGACAAATTGAGTCTCTTAAAGGCGTAACAGAAAACGTTATAGTAGGCGCCACAGTACCTATTGGTACCGGTATGGTCGAACTGTACATGAGTGTGAAAGATGAAAATGAAAAATCTCGAAAAAACGATTAAAGAAGCAATTACTTCTAACAAATGCAAGATAGGAACCAGACAAGTAATGGGTTCAATTAAAGGTTCAAAATTAATTATTCTTTCAAACTCATTATTACTAAAGAACAAATCAAAAATTTTGGAAGAAGCAAAGTCTGTACAGGTACCAACATTAGAATATGATGGGAATTCTGTTCAACTGGGAAGGTTGTGCAATAAACCATTTAGAATAAGCGCATTGTCTCTCAAAGTTGGAAAAGATAACGAAATTCAAGAGATACTGAATAAATCTGGAAATTAGAGGAATAGAAATGAATTTTTTGTTATATTTTGAAAAAATTTTTTGGATGGCCAAGATTTAGAAATGAATGCAAAATGGCCGGGTATCAATTTTCAAATCTGCCGAAAACTTTAATATCAGAGGAAAAGCGATCAAATTGACTGAAAAAATCAAGTTAACTTCTGGCGAATTAAGATTGATGTCCCTCTTTCAAAATATAACTGGAGCTGTTGCACGAGATTGCATCGTGGATGAAAAAATGGATAGGGTGATTTTTATAGTGAATAAGGGACAGATGGGATTGGCGATTGGAAAAGGTGGAGCAACGATAAAACAGCTGCAAGGAATTGTAACAAAGAAAGTAGAATTAGTCGAATATTCCGAAGATCCATCGGCTTTTTTGGGAAATGTTCTGAATTCTGATATGATTAATGAAATAAAGATTAATGATAGATTTGATGGCTCAAGACAAGCTGTAGTGGTAGTAGATTCAAAAAAGAAAGGCATAGTAGTGGGTAAAGAAGGCCGTAATGCAGAGAAGGCGAGAATTTTGGCTAAAAGATATTTTCAGATTTCTAACGTTATGATAGTAAGTGAAGATCATGCTCAAAATAATTGGGGTTAAAAAGTGAATGGCAAAATCTCCATTAGGACTTTTTTCGGGAAGAGTCTTAAAATCTAAAAGGAAAAGGATGAGATGGTCAAATAAATATTATAAGAGACGAATGTTGATGCTCGATAAGAAAGCAAATCCATTAGAAGGTGCTCCGCAGGCTAGGGCGATTGTTCTTGAAAAAGTTGGAATTGAATCAAAACAACCAAACTCCGCTGTGAGAAAATGTGTTAGAGTACAATTGATAAAAAATGGAAAATCTATTACAGCATTCCTTCCACGTGATGGTGCACTGAATTATATAGATGAACATGACGAAGTTATGTTGGAAGGAATTGGAGGTTCAATGGGTGGTGCCATGGGAGATATCCCTGGAGTTAGATGGCAAGTGTTCAAAGTAAATGGAGTTTCCCTAATAGAACTAGTGTATGGAAGGAAAGAAAAACCAAGGAGATGATTTGATTGGGTACAAAAGAAAGTGTTATGCTATTATTTAATAAATGGAATACGGGCGAAATTGAAATCCAGGATACAGGGCTAAAAAATGTCATAGCATTAGATCCTGCAATAATTCCAATTAGCTTTGGCAGACATGAACACCAGCGATTAAAGAAAGCTGAAGTCCATATTATTGAAAGGTTGGTAAACAAATTGATGCACTTTGGTAAAAAATATGCAAAAAACACTGGTCGAATGGGTGGCAAAAAGAGCAGAATGATAAAAACTGTCAAAACATCACTGGACCTCATACATCACGAGACTGGCAAGAATCCCGTAGAATTACTAATAAGGGCAATCGAAAATGCTGCTCCTAATGAAGATACAACAAGAATAGTCTACGGTGGGGTCGTATACCACGTTTCTGTTGATGTAGCTCCGCTACGACGAATCGATTTGGCACTCAGATTTATTGCAGAAGGGGTAAGAGAATCGGCCTATTCAAATCCAAAAAGTATGGAAGAGGCACTTGCAAAGGAGATTGTTTTAGCTTCAAACAATTCAATGGAAAGTCATTCTGTAAAGAAAAAAAATGAACAAGAAAGAATTGCCATGTCTTCAAGATAATCTGTGTCGCATTTCCCAACATCTGATTTTTTGTCAAATTTTGATGCAAATATCTTTAATCTGAAAGTTAAATAACAACGGAATATTCTGAAAGAATTGTAAATGAGCTCCAAAGAAAGTAAAATTTTTTCAAAAGTATCATTGATGAGTACTATGTCGGGTAAGAAAATAATAAAGCAAGTACTTTTACAAGAAAAGGGCTATAAACAATACAATAAATACAAAATTCAATCTGAAAAGGACTTTTCAGAATTTACAAAGAGGTTTTTGTTATCTCTCCATGAAAAGTTGATCTCTGATACAAATCCAAAAGATACTATGAAAAAATTTGTTGAGGAGATAGAATCCAACGAATTATCATTAGATGACTCTAAAATTGTAGCAGTACGCGAAAGACTATCAAAACCCGAAATTCTGGCTGACAGGGTGCAGCGAATATTGAATTCTAATTTTGTAAAAATGACATTTCCTGTCCTAAACGCACTTATTGATAGCGCCTCAGAATACTACAAAGAACCCGTTTCAAAAGATGTCAGAAATTCCATAGTTGACGGTCATGTTATAGCAATAGACCTTAGCGAGCCCATGGACAGGATAATGGATGGTGATGAAGATATCGAATTTCTTGATGATTATAGACTGATGAATCCATATATTCTAGAAATTGCACGACAAAAGATCTCCGTTGGCGGAGACGCTGTAATGAAGGCTTTTGAAGATGGATTCAAAGACGCAAGGATTGGACAATATATCGACTCTAGACTAAAATCCAAACCTGAATCAATAAGTGATGAAAATATGATTGGATGCTATAAGAAATATCGAGCTGTAATGGGAACCGCTGGTAGAAATATGGCGTTAAACCTCAGTCCTTTAAATGATATTTTTCATTTGGGCATGGCTAAGGCAGCAGAGTGTGTAGGATGTGGTAATGAAATGGAAGATGCAATAATAAACGGCGTGATCAAGATTCCATCGTGGCCATTATATTATTCTATAGTTACAAAAAATGTTGAAAAAGCATTTGAACTTACCTTAAAGAAAAGTGAAATTTATTTGGATGAAGCTAAAATAGCACTGGAAATGTTACCAGATGAATTAACAATAAAGCCTTTTCTAAAATTTTTGTTCCTTACGGTAAGTCATTATAATCAATATTGGTTTAATGAAATGAAACGACGAGACTTGTTTCCATATTTTCAAAAAAATCTATCCATAAGTATTAAAAATTCCAAGTGATTTGAGGCGGCTTTAATGATCGACAGGTGTTAGATTATGAGACAACTTGATATATCCGATTTTGTTGGTAATGAAAACTCCCGTAAGAAAGTAATTGAATGGTTTGTAAAATGGTCAGATGGGACTAAGCCGTTATTGCTTTTAGGACCCCCGGGCGTAGGTAAAACTTCATTTATTCATGCATTATGTCGTGAATTCAACATTGACCTTATTGAATTGAATGCTAGTGATACTCGAAATAAGAACTCACTTTCGCAGGTTATTTATCCTATATTTTCAAATTCAAGCCTTACTGGAAAAAACTATCTCCTTTTTTTAGATGAAATAGATGGTATTTCAAATAGGGAAGATTATGGCGGCCTGGATTTCCTGGTGGATGTATTTAAAGAACCTTCGATTAGGGTAGTGATGGTTGCAAACAAGTCTAATGAGGCAGTAAAGAAACTTGCAAAAGTATCAAAAACAATTGCGTTTTCACCAGTACCACCACGGCTTTTAATGCTTTATTTAGATAGGTTACTTAAAACTCAAAATTATTCAATTAAATCTGATGATCGAATTTCTCTTGTAAAAAATTGCTTGGGTGATGTTAGATCACTTTTGAACGCAGCGCGGTCCAAGATTGCAGGTTATTCAACAATGAAAAATCCAGCAGTTGATATAGATATTGAAGACATGATAAACCAATTTTTTTCTTCTAAAACTTTTGAAGAGGCTTTGGATTTAGTTTCGAGGGCTGATATTTCATATTCTGATCCGAGGTTTGGACAATCCTCTGAAGATAGACGCAAAGATATTCTTTCTGCCTTTTTTTCCAGTATTGTAATGTCAAAGATTGACTTTGGTACTATTTCAATACTGCTAGATAGACTTTCACAGCTTGATGTAATTTTGAGTAGATCTTTAATCATGAGAAACTGGAAAATTTTAAGATATTTTCCATTAATTTTGACAAAATCTTTGTTCTATGATTCCCGGGACAAGTATATTCATTACAACAGGTATAGTGTAGGTTTTGAAAACATGGGTATTTTATCAAGAGCGCAAGGATTGAAAAAAGCATTACGATCCCTTGCACAACAATTCCATACTTCAAGAAGTAATTTTGGTTCATTTTCTTTTGAATTTTTAACAATCATCTTATCCTCAATTAATCGGTATGAAGATCTGATTCGCAATACAATTACATCAGAGAAAGAAGCTGATGCTATTGTGAGGGAGATATCAAGAACAACACAGGCGGTTCAAAAGTAAGAAAACAAAATTAGAAAATTTATCCAACTTATTTGAATCATTCATTAAATAATATGCATTCTTAAATAGAAAAACATTAAACTCTCAAAAATTCTATATCGCTTATGTCAAGCGAGTACGAGCAGAACGTTGGAAAATTAATCGCTGAAAAGACAGAAAGATACGAATCAATGAAGAACGATCCTAAAGTTACAAAATCTGAGCTTGAAAGTATTCTATCTGAAATAGAGACATTAGAATCATTATATGAAAATTATAATCTAGGTATGAACTACTTTCGACGAGCCAAAGGCGGAAGAGCAGGCTTAAGGGAATAATCCATCTGCCATTATTAATATAAAAATCAAAATAATAGTTAGGTCTGAGATAAGGATCCCAAATTAAATCAAGGAGTGTAAGGTTTAGCTATAATGAATTTATATGCGAATATATGCTGTTAAAAATTGTTATGCATGACGAGAAGATAAACCGGCTGCATGAAATGAAAAAAAAAGCAGAGACAGGAGGAGGCCAAGAAAGAATTGAGGCTCAACACACAAAAGGTAAACTAACTGCGCGAGAGAGATTAGATTTACTGTTAGACAGTAATTCCTTTATTGAAATAGACAAATATGTAGTGCATAGATCAACTGATGTTGACACAGGAAAATTTTATGGTGACGGTGTTATAACAGGTTTTGGTACAATAAACGGAAGACAAGTCTTTGTTTATGCTTACGATTTCACAATCTTGGGTGGTTCATTGGGCGAAATGGCTGGCAAAAAAATTGTAAAATTGATGGATCATGCAATAAAAGTAGGTGCACCACTCATTGGTATTCTGGATTCAGGTGGGGCAAGAATTCAAGAGGGTGTAATGAGTCTTGACGGTTATGGCGATATTTTTTTTAGAAATACTATGGCTTCTGGCGTTATTCCACAAATTACCGCGAGTGTTGGCCCGTGTGCAGGAGGAGCAGTTTATTCCCCTGCCATGACAGACTTTGTAATCATGGTTGAAAATATAGGTCAAATGTTTGTTACAGGTCCTGAAGTCGTTAAAGAAGTTCTAAGTCAGGAAGTATCTTTTGAAGATTTAGGCGGGGCAAGAACTCATTCAACTAAATCCGGTGTAGCTCATTTTGTGGCGGAAAATGAATATGAATGCATGGATAAAATTAAGAAACTAATTTCGTTTATACCTCAAAATAATTTAGAGGTACCTCCCATATCCGAATCGCAAGACGATCCAAGTCGGCTCGAACCCGAATTTTCAAAAATCTTGCCAGAAAATCCTTATGAACAGTACGATATGAAACAAATTATAAAATTACTTGTTGATAAGGGAGATTTTCTAGAAGTTCATGAACATTTTGCGGAAAATATTCTAGTAGGATTTGCAAGAATTGATAGAAAGACGGTTGGAATAATTGCCAATCAACCCATGTATCTTGCAGGAGCGCTAGACATCAATTCCTCAACGAAAGCTGCCCGCTTCATACGTTTTTGCGATTGTTTTAACATTCCAATTGTCACTTTAGTTGATACGCCTGGATACTTGCCTGGAGCTGATCAGGAACATAATGGAATCATAAGACATGGAAGCAAATTGCTTTATGCATATTGTGAAGCCACGGTGCCCAAGGTAACGTGCATTATTGGTAAGGCTTATGGGGGCGCCTATATTGCAATGGGAAGTAAAAATTTGAGAGCTGACATAAATTATGCATGGCCTACAGCCGAAATCGCAGTGTTGGGTCCAGAAGCTGCCATAACCATAGTACATAGAAAAGAGCTGAAGAATACTAAAAATGCGATAGAGATTAAGAAGAAACTGGCAAAAGAATATCGAGAGAAATTTGCAAATCCCTATATTGCAGCAGAAAAAGGAACAATTGATCTTGTTATCGATCCGATTGAAACTAGAATTATGATTGTTAAAGCACTGAATGTACTACAGAATAAGAGAGAGTCAAGACCTATAAGGAAACATGGTAACATTAATCTTTAGAGGAGATCTGCGTTGGGAAAATCAATATCAAGTATTTTGATTGCAAATAGAGGAGAGATAGCACTTCGAGTTATTAGAGCTTGCAAGGAGTTGAAGATAAAATCTATTGCACTGTATTCTGATGAAGATTTAAGATCAAAACATGTAAAGAGCGCTGACGAGACCTACTATCTTGGACCTCCACCACCCGCCAAAAGTTATCTTAACATAGACAAGATTATGGAAATTGCCGAAGTTTCAGGTGCTGAAGCAATTCATCCTGGCTATGGATTTCTCTCTGAAAACGAAACCTTTGCAGCAAAGTGTGAAGAAAAGGGAATTATCTTTATTGGTCCTACTAGTGCAGCAATGGCCTTGACAGGTGACAAGATGAAATGTAAAGATATAATGACGAAGGCAGAAGTTCCAACAATACCGGGAAGCGATGATATCATAGAAGAAGTTGATGAGGCAGTGGAAATAGCTCAAGAAGCAGGATATCCGGTACTACTTAAATCTGCATTTGGTGGGGGAGGAAGAGGAATACGTCTAGCAGACACTGAGAAAAAGCTTAGAGAAGAATTTGAAATTGCAGCCGCAGAATCAAGAGCAGCTTTTGGTAAATCTGGTTTATATGTTGAAAAATTTCTCCAGGGAATCAGACACATTGAGTTTCAACTTGCACGAGATTCAAGCGGAAATGGTATACATATTTTTGAACGTGAATGCTCTATACAAAGGCGTCATCAAAAACTTATCGAATTTTCTCCATCCTCAGTTGTGGATAAGAAAACTAGATCAAAGATAGGAGAAATAGCTGTTCGAGCAGCAGAATCTGTAAATTACCTTAATGCTGGAACTGCTGAGTTTTTGAGGGATGAAAAAGGTAATTTTTATTTTATAGAGATTAATTCCCGTCTCCAAGTAGAACATCCTGTTACTGAGCTAGTTACTGGTATCGATCTTGTAAAGTTGCAGATTAGAATCGCATGCGGTGAAGATATTCCTTTTAAACAAACCGATCTTAATCTTAATGGTTCGGCAATAGAATGTAGAATAAACGCTGAGGATCCTTTTCATGACTTTGTTCCTTCTGTTAGTCTTATCCCTGATTGTAATTTGCCATATGGTCCAGGTGTTAGAGTAGATACTTATCTGTATCCTGGTTGTAATGTATCTGGTTATTATGATTCTTTGGTCGCAAAATTGATAACATGGGGACAAGATTTTGATGAAGCAAGAGTCAGAATGTCCAATGCCTTGGACGAATTTACAATAGAAGGAATAAACACAACTATTCCTTTATACAGAACCATAATGAACGAGAAAAACTTTATTGACGGGAATATTTCCACAGATTATTTAGAAAAATATAAAATACTAAATTTAATGCAGAATCAGCTAAAAGAAAATAACCTAAAGACATCTGATTCTTATATTGCAGCTGCCCTATTGTACTCCGAATTTCTAAAGGGAGAAAAAACGACCAGCAATTTGTCAAAACAGCTTTCATTGTCTGATTGGGTAAGAACAGGAAATATGAAAAATGGAATTTAAAATTAACAATCTAGACAACGTACTTTCAGGCGCGATATCAGAATCTAGTGGCGACGGTAAGATTATTGCTACTATAAATGGTAAAGAACATGCCATCAGGATAATCGTCCTCAAGAACAGCATTTTAGAATTTATTTTAGACAATTCCTATATAACTGCCAAATTAATTGAATTTGGTAGTTCGTATATTAAAATCATAATGAATGGTGAACAGATCATTCTCAAAAAACATTCAAAACTGACTGAAATTTTGGAAAAATCTTTAGCTCTCAGCGGATCTTCTTCGGGAGAAAACAAACTATTCAGTCAAATTCCAGGTAGGGTAGTTTCCATAATGACAAAGTCCGGTGACCAATTAAAAAAAGGCGATTCGGTAGTGGTACTGGAATCTATGAAGATGCAAGTAGCTGTAAAAGCACATAAAGATGGTAGCGTAAGAGAACTAAAAGTAAAAGTAGGAGATACTGTTTCAAGAAACGACGTTGTTGCATTGATAGAATAAAAGAGCAAGCAATATTTCTTATTGGATATTGTTATCTTCCCAACTAATTTGCTTACTAGTTATTAATTTCCTTTAGTTTATTTCTAACTTCCTCATAATTTGGTTCAATGAGAGGATTGTCTGAAATCCAAATGTATTTGATTATTCCATCTTTATCTAACAAGAAAATGGATCTTTTTGCAGCATTATAGTCTTTTAAAGGACCAAGATCCTTCATTACTATTCCATAGTCACTTATTGTTTCTTTTCTGTAATCACTCAAAAGATGAAAATTCAGGTGTCTATTTACTTTGAATATCTTATTTGCAAAGGGACCATCAACCGAAATACCTATTACAGTGGTATTCTGATTTTCAAATTCATTAAGATAGTCTCTGAAAACACACATTTCGATAGTGCAAACTGGAGATTCTGCAGCAGGGAAAAATGCCAACAATGTATTTTTACCACGAAAATCACTGAGTTTGTGCATGTTCATATCAATATCAGATAATTCAAAATCAGGCGCAAGATCGCCTTCTTTTAGATTTGTCATGTTTTTGGTTGTTAATTGTTCAATGTTAACCTTTCTGTCAGGCTATAAATCTCATTAATTTTATTTGAATACTTGTGTTAAATTGATTTGTTGCTAGATAAAGTATTGAAATTTTCTCTGCTCTTGTAACCTGATAGGTCAAGCGCAATATGTTTGAATCCCAAGTTCTTTAATTTTGAATCAATCGTTGAAAGTTTAATTGTATCGAACATTTCTTCTATCTCTTCTTTTCCAACTTCTATCCTAGCTAGGCCTTGATGATCCCTTACCCTTACTTGTTTAACATTAAAAATAGATCTAACTAAAGATTCCGCAGCTTCAATTCTTTTTAATTTTTCAAATGTTACTGGCAATCCATGAGGTATCCTTGAGGCCAAGCATGAATTTGACGGCTTGTCAAATACTGATAGATTATTTGATTTGGCGATGCTCCTCACATTATTTTTCCCGATACCTAATTCTACGAGTGGGCTTTTGATACCATTCTCTTTCAGCGCTTTGATTCCTGGGCGATAGTCTTTCAAATCGTCAATATTTGTACCATCAACAATCAATTCTACATTTTCATTTTTTGCTTCACGCAACAAATATGATGCTAATTCACTCCTACAATGATAACATCTCAGTGAATCATTCTTCACAAATTCTGCATTATCTAGTTCGTTATAGGTAATAATCTTGTGCTCAATGTTAATCTCTTTTGCAACTTTTTTTGCAGAGTTCAATTCACCCACAGATAGAGTATTGTAATCTGCTGTAATTGCAACTGCGTATTTGTCCAATGCTTTCTTTGCAGCTAAAGCAACTACTGCACTATCCACTCCGCCCGATAATGCAACTATGGTTTTTTGATTCTTATCGTGGAACCATGAAATTATTCCCTGAAAAAGTTTATCCTCCAAATTGCATCATCAATTATACTTTGTTATCAACTCATAATATGCTTTGTCAAACACTTTTTTGTACGGAACTTTTAGTTTTGTTGAAATATTTTTAATATCATCATATTCGGGTTTAATAGTTTTAATCACTCCTTCCTTATCTCTTGATATCTTTACCTTTACTTCAAATCGTTGATTCTCTATAGTTATTGGCACATTTACAAATGATCTAGATCTTGTTATCCTGTTTAATTCATTTATCTTGCATCCTAATGAACCTGTTTCATCTAAGAAGGTTTGAACCAACGCATCCATGTTAATTTTGTCTGTCAATACTTTAACTACATATGAGGGCCTATTTTTTTTAGTAAGGCCATGTATTACTGTTACATCCCTTGCATTATTTGCATATAGCACATCTATCATGTTTCCTATCATCTCTCCTGTAGCATCATCAACATTAGTTTCCAGTTCATATACACTCTCAAGGTTATAGTCTAACTTTTGATTTGGATTACCTATGACAACCCTAAGTACATTTGCAGCATTTTTTCCCTCCTTTTGACCTCCGCCATTCCCTATTTTTTCGGGTACTAGTGGAGGATATTGGGATATATGTTCAGACACTAAATTTACCAACATGGCTGCACCAGTAGGGGTAGTAAGTTCACCATCGAGTTTACCAGGCACCAGTAATATTCGTTTATTTCTTAAAATCTCCAAAATAGCATTGCCGGGATTTGGAACAATCCCGTGCGAAAATCTTAAAAAGCCGTTACCAATAGCGACATCGGTAGTATAGAATTTTTCTGATATTACGTCCAAATCTTCTAGAGCAACTGCAGTACCAATCAAGTCTGCAGCTGTATCTATGGTGGAAACTTCATGCAATTTAATTTTGCTAAAATTACTTCCATGTATTTTGGATTCTGCCATAATAATTGTCTTGAGCGAATTAAGAACAAATGATTTTGATTTGTTAGATAAACTCAGTGAATCACAACAAGCAGCAATTGATCTATAAACCTTACTACCTAAACGTGAATTTGCCGTATCTACATAGTCAAATAATAATTTAGTACATGAGATTCCGTACGAATTAGTTTTTATGAAATCAAGTTTACGTATTTTGGAGCCTTCAAAATAATTTTCGCAGGCAAATATGGAATTGATAACTTTTTTTTTATTTGCACCAACATCAATTAAACTACTTAACAACATGTCGCCAGAAATTCCAGCAACTTGTGAGTCAATTATCACTATCTTTGTCATTTAAATGAAAAATCTCTCTTCTATATCCTATTTATATAATTTAAAGATTATTGTTAGTTTTTAATTGAGATTACGGCCTACTTTTATGACATTTAGAAACAACTAAAATACTTTTCAATGGCGACGTAAAATTCCTCATAACCAATTTTCCATTGGTAATTATAATCCCATATTTGCTATAAATCAATAAAAATACTTTTGATACTTACCTGAACACTGTTATGCAGGTTATTTTTCTTCATATGAAAGTGCAAAGATGATCTAAATATTTAACATGCGATGAGTTATCTTTTGTTGAATAAATTTCAATTATTAATAAATTCAATTAAATTGGCAATAGAATTAAAGTTACCTACTTCAGCTAGTTGGTGAGCGTCACTTCCCAGATGAAAATTTACATTATTGTTTTTAAAAATTTGTAGCCATCTCATTGGCGGTCTTCGATACTTTGCGTTAAGCTCTACTGTTTTCGTATTTTCATTCAATAATTTCGATAATTCAATTAACTCATTGTCGGTCAGTTCAAACGAACCCTCAGGAGCCAAATGACCAATGACTTTTACATATGGTAAAGAAATTGTAGATTTCAATGCTGAGAGCCAGATTTGCTTGTCGTAATACGTTGTATGAAAACTTGCAATCAAAAAATAACCTTCGTATCCCTCCGGAAAATCAACTGTGCCATCCTTCAGGATTTTTGCTTCAAAACCAGAAATTATGTTGATCTTAGTACCGGACGAATGAATTCTGTCAATTTCTTCAAGATATTTCGGTATCCAATCAGAGGTTTTTCTTACATGTTCTGTAAAAGCAAGTGTACTTAGGTTTATTTGTTCTGCGTATCTTGTTACCTTTTCAATTGATAACTCCTTGGATGAATGATCATTATAGTTGCTATGAACATGGTAATCTGATTTTAGATCAAGCAAGTACGCCTTAATAGTGTACATGCATATTTTATTTGTATTGAAATCAAAGAGTGCAAATTCAGGTGCTGAAAATTTTTATATGATGCTAAGCAAAATTTCACTTAGGTAAGGAAACACCACTTGAAAGAAATCTCCAATTCTACTATCTTAGTTCCGGGTGCTTCTGCACCTGCGGGCATCAATACGATAAAATCACTGAGAATGGTAAAATACCCGGTAAGAATAATCGCTTCAGATACTAATCCAAATTCTGCTGGTTTTTTCATGGCAGATTTAAAAGAAGTGTTACCGGAAGCAAGTAGCAAATTATTTGTCGACCGTCTTTTTGAAATTGTAATAAAGCATAAAATTGGTATTCTCATGCCTTCTTCAGGATATGATATCTATCCTTATAGTGAGAATAAAGAAAATTTGTTAAAGTTAGGAGCATTGCCGGTAGTAAGTGATAGAAATACAATGGAAATATGCAGAGATAAAATGCAGACTTTCAATTATCTTTCAAAAAAATTTGATCTTCCTTCCACCACTTTGGACTATCAAAAAATAACCGAGTTCCCAATGATCGCAAAACCAAGATATGGAAAAGGAAGTAGAGGAGTTGTAAAGTTAGGTAATGAAGATGATTTGAAATGGGTTCAATCAAAAAATGCTAACTTGATTTTTCAAGAATACCTTCCAGGGACTGAATATACAATAGATGTGCTTTCAGACTTAGAGGCAGAGCCAATAATCGCAGTGCCTAGAATCAGACTTCAAACAAAAGGAGGAATTTCAACTATGGGTAAAATTGTGAAAGATGAAAATATTTCTGAAACATGCAAGGCTATTGCAAAATTTTTGAAAATCAGGGGTCCTTGTTGTATTCAAATGAAAGAATCAAAAGAAGGTATTCTAAAGATTGTTGAAATTAACCCAAGAATGGGCGGGGGCACTATCTTTACCACCTTAGCAGGTGCAAATTTTCCAACAATGATTTTGGATATGGTAAATGGTAAGGTACTCGAAATACCAAAAATATCAGAAATAACAATTATCCGATATTTTGAAGAAATAGTAGTGGATAATGGAAAGGTAATGAAATATGACTTGCATTTAGTATGATATCAAGATTTTCTTGGAAATTTTTCTTGCAAGCAATGTCTTTTATTTTTAATACTTCTCCTATCTTGCATGGCCAATAACCAGTGAACTTCATCATAATTATCGAAAATCCTACTATCATCATGAAAGTAACAAATATTGCACTAATATAACCCAAAATTAGATCACTCAGGTAGCTTAATTTCCTGATTACTATTTAATAGATTCATTATAAAAATTATCTCCAGCTTCTGTTTCTAATGGTTATAGCTGAATATATTAAAAGCCATGTATATACAAATGTGGTAACAAATGTGAAGAGCGGTCTGTACAACCACAAGTTGTCATTTGAATTTCTTAGCCTGTACTCTACTGCATAAATCATACCAGTAAACATCAATCCTGCAATCCAAAATAATACCGAAGTAAAATCACCTTTTAGTGGCAAAATGGCCATCGTGTAGAACAAGATGTACGGTCGAATAAATTTCATCGCAGTTTGAATGTAATATAGCAGTGAAACAAAAAATGGTCTTTTCCAATATATTCCACCCGTTGCAAATAGACTGCGGATAAAGCTCTTTTTCCAGCGTATTTGCTGTTTTGCCAGAGATTCAAATGTTTTTGGTACTCCAACATTCACTTTAATGCTGTTTGAGTATTCTACATTCCACTTTATTGGGTGATTTGAAATTTCAACGTCCGGATCGAAAGAATTTTTCATTGTTTCAATATCATCATCTCCTGTTTGAAGAATAGGCATGTGTTTTTGTTCCTTATTTCTCGAATTTTCCAATGATTTAGGGCGAGTTCCCAAAATATGAGCTGTCATTCTTCTATCAGTACAAAATTTAAAGTCTATTCCCAAAAATCGATCATTTGCCCATTCATGAATAAAATCCTGTATTGCAACTCTTCTGTAAAAGCTAAGAGATCCAGAACAGCATGTTACTGATTTGAAGGAACTTTCAGCGGCTTTAATTGCTCTACATGATATATCAATATATACTTGCTGAAACTTCTCAATTGTATTACCGTGTTCAGCGTCCCTGACTCTACCATGGCAAGTTAATGCACCTAGCTTTCTGTCATTGTAAAATATCTTAGCAGCTTTTTCTACGGCGTCAAATGCCATATCACAATCACTATCCATGAAGGCATATATCTCACCATGAGCTATTTCACTTGCAGCCTCTACTGCTCTTTTTTTTCCAACACTTTTTGATAAATGTAAAATGCGAAAAATTTCCGTCCTGTTTTCCTTACGCATTTCATCAAGAATTTCGCCGGTATTATCTGTGCTTCCATCATTTACAATAATAATTTCTTTGTTTCTATAGGTTTGATTAAGACATGATTGAACGCAATTACGTATATTTTTCTCTTCATTTTTAGCTGGCACTACTATACTTATCAGAGGACCATTTGAAATATCAATATTTTTAGCATTTAGATATGGATCCTTGTACTTGAAATACGATAACACTAATACACATAGCAAAACAAAACTAGTGAGAATACTGTATATCCCCACTAACGGATCTACTAGTGAGATAGTAAAATAAACCTTTGCGGCTAAAACACATCCAACGGCGATTACCATTAACACCCTTGCGAGCCATTTCTTCTTTTGCAGCTCTGAATATCTAGACGTTTGTTCTTGTAAGCTCATTTATATACTCCATATCCTGATAAATTTGAAAAACAAAATAAAATCAATTAATGTATCACACTAGATACTGTGTTTATTTTTCTTATTAATTTTGTTATTCTACTTGACATGATTCCCTTGATAACTAGGTTTGACCTACTAAGACGGCGCAATTTCTCTTACACTGAAATGCTTGATATCTACATCTGATGCGCCATCCCATCTAAATGAGGCTATAGGTCCACCCCATGTTATTATTTGATCAGGTTTTCCTCCACATTCTCTATCAGTATTTCCCCATCCTCCTTTGTCGACTCTCTCAGTCGCCTTTATCCATTTGTTATTATTATTTTTATCCACCCAGAGCTCTAATTTTACAGAAATCTTATCATTTTGAACAATGTTGTACATAATTACCTTTAATCCTACCCATTTACCTTTGATCGGTCCGATATTTTTTCCAAATTCTCCAAAAACGTAGCCCCCGGAATGCCACTGTTCTTTCTCCCATCTGGTAGCACCACTATAGAACAAGCCGCCCTTGTATGCGGCACCTTCACATCCCTGCGGTGACCCATATCCCGTATGTCTTCCTCCACGTGCATACCATACAAAGTTGTCACTATTACCGCTGTTAAGTTTCACATATCCTGTTATTTCTAGATCTTTCCAATCATTTGGAGACTGCATGTATCCCTTTAATGCTATCTTATCATGATTAAGAGTAGTTATTTTTTCAGGATGGAAACCTGATGATGTGAAAACACCCATTCTTACTTTAATTGATTTTACTTTAAATGAACCATCAGAATTTTTTGTCAATTTAGTTTGTGGTGAAAACCGAGGATCCTTGTCAGGGTTGGAACTCATATACCATTGTTCACCTCCTGATTTAGTAGGATATATTTTTAATATCCCAAACTTGTCAGATTTTTTTTTTTGGTCGTTTGATTGAGTTGATTGGCTATCTATCTGAGGAAGACTGCTTACATTGCAATTCTCATCCACCACTCCATTTCCATCATTGTCCTGTCCGTCTCCACATATCTCCTGTTCAGGTACTGCTGGAGGAGATTGATTACCACCTTGTGGATTATTGCTTACATTGCAATTCTCATCCACCACTCCATTTCCATCATTGTCCTGTCCGTCTCCACATATCTCCTGTTCAGGTACTGCTGGAGGAGATTGATTACCACCTTGTGGATTATTGCTTACATTGCAATT